>PMUM01000376.1 GCA_003166855.1 Acidobacteriaceae bacterium
GGATTTGAACCCGTGTTACCGCTGTGAAAGGGCGCTGACAGGCTGGATCACATTGTATTCACAGGGCAGCGGTCGCTCTGCAATGCCCTGTAAGGAACAGCTAGAAACGCTAAGCCGCATCTTTGTGGTTGTACCGTTCTTGTACCGTGAGTTTTGGCGCAGGGAGCCTGAATTGGAGGTCTGTCGCCCTTGAGAACGAACCGCAGGGATTTGGAGCCATACTGGCAAGATGAGAGGGACTGGCTCTGCACGGTCGAATTCTTGCCGACTGATGACCCAGAGGCTCGGCTTTTTGCCGCGGACATCATTGGCTACCTGTGCGGCTACGCACATCTGACCAACACACGATCGCTAGCGCCCCTCGGCGATCCTGATGCTAGCGCGTACGAACTCCTTTTCTCCTTTGCATCCACTAGCGAAAAAGATCAGTTCCTGAATTTGGTCCGTTCGAATGAGGATCTGGGGAACGACTACATCGAGAATGATTTCATGTACCCCTCAACTGAAGAGATCCGTAATGCTCGTCCGCTCGCTGCGGTGCTACCCCAAGATGTCATGACTCATGCCACCCTAGTCGCAACAACAGTCCTCGCGGGGGCTGAGGATGATCGCGCTGCATCGTGATGTCCTCCGACAAGAGCTGCCAAGAAAATATTCAGGTGCGAATGATCTCAGTCAGAGCGCAGCCTTTTCAGGGCCAAAATTAACAAATTAACAGTGATTACAACGACTTCGTGGCACGGGTGGCGCTAGAAGTTGTTGATAGTTCGTGGGGACACAGCAACTGCGGGTGAAAAGTGCGGGCGCGGAACAACTGCCCTCTCATTGAATGAGGGGGTATCGCGGCAGCCGTTATTCGCCTTCGCGAGTTTCTGTGTCAACCTGCCCTAGCTGTAAGCGCAGATCTACAGTTTGCCGCTCCTATCCTGCCGTTTCGGGAGAACCTTACCCCTCTGTTTTTCCGACCGGAGTTATCCCGCAGAAAGCGTGGTCGAACCCAGCCAAAGCTCTGCTGCAATACGTTCCCCAGCCGAATCGGGGAGACGCCAACTTCTCCACCTCGAGATACAACCAGCTTCTTCGCGACAACGAAGGAGCGCTGAGAGTTGACGCCAACACCAGGTGGGGATCTCTCGCCGCTTATTATTCTCTCGACGACTTCTTTCAGGACAATCCCTACCCCACAGGACAGGGTGGCGCTAACGTCCCCGGCTTTAACGCCACGTCCCTGGGGCGGGCTCAGTTGTTTAGCCTCGGCGTCACTAAGGCGCTGAGCCCGAATACGCTCAATGAATTTCACCTCAGCTATATGAGATTCGCGAACCGCGTCGGTCAGCCGGTGGGCGGCGTCGGGCCGAAGCTGAGCGACCAGGGATTCGTTGAGGGTCCCGGCACGCTGGGCATCGTCCCCTTGGCTCCGAAAATCGAAGGCATCGAGAACGTTTCTTTTAATGACTTCACGTTTGGCGTGGATACGACTGGCGAGACCCAGGTCAACAACACCTATCAGGGGACGGACAACTTCTCCAAAGTGATTGGGAAGCACAGCCTCAAGGTGGGGGGCGGATTGCATCTTGATCAGGTCAACGTCAACCCAGATGCCGTTTTCAACGGTTCCTTCCAGTTCGTCGGGACCGAGACCGGATCGGATTTTGCCGACTTTCTACTGGGCGTGGCCAGCTACTATCGGCAGGGCGATTCCAAGAGCTTCTATCTTCGCAATAAGTACGTTGGCCTGTTTGCCCAGGATAATTGGCAGGTAAGACCGAATGTCACGCTGACCTATGGTCTGCGTTGGGAGTACTTGCAATCACTGTTAATTTCGGCCCTGAAAAGGCTGGCGGCGGTTCGACTCCCGCCGCTTCCACCGCTATCTATTTTGTTATCAATCAGTTACGGGCTACTTTTAGTTTCATACAATGGCATTTTACAGGGCGGTTTCTCCGCCGGACTCTCACGGTGTTCCCACTATGCATTGATACGAACATCTTTTACTCGACAAGGTCTGCATCGTACGGCCTCAGCCGAATGACGCCTTCATATGAGGTACCGCTGATAATCCCGCGCTTGCTCCCGCGAATGTTTACAGCTTTCTCCTCGCCGGTTGTATTCACATACAGGGTCCGCCCCGCCACTACGCGCGCGTAGACGCCTGACGGAGTTTCTGGCCCCTTCTCAATGGCGAGCGCCGGATACAGACTGCGCACGAGCGGAGCAAGCGCCGCCATCTGCGCAGGAACGGCCACATAGATGGCACGCCCTTTCCCGTAGTTATTGACCGTGATGGCTGGCGATTTCTCGGGAGTATTGGTAAACAGAGCCATAGGCTTGGCTGTCTTTGGCTCAAGCACTTCGTAGAAACCGATGCTGGCCTTTTCTGTTTTGCCATTCAGGCTGAATTCCGGAGGCGTGCCGGGCCGGTAGAACTCTTCAGTGCGAATCCCGAAAACATCGCTCAGCCGTCCCGGCTGTGGTGTGTCAAACCACTGATTGTTCTCATCGACCTTCGCCGACATAGCGGTCATGATCACCGTGCCGCCGTTGCGGACGTAATTTCGGATGGCGTCGGCGCTTGCGGAATCCATCACATAGTCCGCGGGCACAACCAGCAGTTTGTAGCCGAGGGCGCTGTGTCCGATGTTGATGATCGCGACATCGATGTTGTCCTCGAAGAAAGGCTTCAGGGCACTCTGGACCTGATCGGCATAGTTGACAGTATAGTATTGGCGGACCGTATTGCTTGGACCCGGCGGATGAGATGCTATGTTGCTTTCAAATGAATAAGCAATTGCGACATCCGGTTTGTGATAGCGCGGGAAGCCCAAGCGCTGCAGCTTTGAAAACTCGCTCGCAATTTGTTTGTACTCCGCATATTTCCACGAGGGAGTGCCGTCGTGATCAAGCAATCCGAAAAGGGCCTGTTCTTCTCCGCCACGATGTGTGTTGAAGGTCCACGCGAGAAATGTTTGTCCATAGTCGATCAGGCCAAGATACGCCCACATGCGAATGATGCCTTTGGGGCCGCCGTAAGTGCCTCCACCCCCGCTTGTGAATTCGTTGAACCACAGTGGAGTAGACAGGTCTCCTTTTTCGAGAAGCGCGCCAAATGACACGTCAAGCGGATTTGCCGGGTAAAATCCCTCGGCTCCGTAGCTCACAAATTTCTTGTAAGAACTTAGATAATCAAAGCCTCTGCGCCAGGCCCAGTCCCACAGGTTGGAAACCGCGGGCAGATTCGGGACATTGCGTTCACGAATTTTTTCAAGATCTTCGAGGACCGAAATCGTTTCGTCAGACCAGAATCGCCGCAGGTCAAGATATCGCTCCGGCGCAGAAGGGCCATCGGCATAGGGCAGTTGCACTTCGTCGAACGAATTCAAGTGCCGCGACCATCGCTGCGTGGCCCATGCTTTATTGAGATTTGCGATTGTCCCGTACCGCGCCTTTAACCACTCGATGAATCTCTGACGATCGGAGTCGGAGTACGACATGACGCCGTTGCCGATCTCGTTGTTGTAGCCAATTGCCGCCAGCGCAGGATTGTGAGCATAGTGCCGGGTCAACTCGTCGGCAAACCGATTCAGGTGCTCGCGATAGGCCGGGTCACTGATGTCGTCCATGTAGCGTTCCGCCGGCTGCACGGTTTCGCCTTGTTCGTTGACCATGTTTACCGATGGGTACTTGTGATGAAGCCAGATTGGCGCCGGCGATCCGCCGATGTCGAGAATCACCTTTATTCCCGCCGAGTTCATCTGCTCCAAAATCTGGTCGAACCATGCGAATTCAAAATGTTCCTCGGATGGTTCAAAGGCGTCCCAGGAAAGATCGCCCATGCGGACCAGGGTGAATCCCGCCTGCTTCATGAGCGCGATATCCTGCCGGATCTGTTCGAGAGACCGATCGACCGGCTGGTAGCAGGTACCGACAAACAACTGTCCTTTCCCGGGCCAATCCGGGTGTTGCTCCGCACTCTGGCCAAAAAGCAGAGTGCTGGCCAAAAACAGCGCCGAAGTGATCACGATTGTTCGCAAGACCATCTCCTTTGCTGAAGCACTTCATGCTCCCTTGTCCAGCATGGACAAAAGAACTTCTACTTAAACGCGGCCTTACTTCTTTGCTTTCTCCAACGTGAACAGCACGACATCATTGCTGCGCATCGGCAGTGAAAACGTATAGCTGCCTTTCTTTCCGACCTTGACGACGCGATTGATTTCTTTAAGGTCGCGCGTCAGCAAGTTGAGCTGATCGAGCTGTGTTGCCGTCAACGCTCGAGGCGCGCCCATGTCGATGTAGGCGGAATACGCGTCATTGGCGCGAAAGCCCGTACGGTGAACTTCCAGTCGATAGATGCCGGAACTCAAATTTTTGAAAGTCACATGCAGCGATGGCGCCGGCACGGCCGGAACAATACGGCTATAAAATGGCCGGTTGCTGACCTTCTGCTCTGGTTGTTGAAAGTCCCAGATAACGGTCGCAACTCGATCATGGTCTATCGCAGCAAAGGCCTGCGAGTCCTGGAGCGGAATCTCGTTGCCCCTGACCGCGTGGAGATATTTGTAAGCAAAGTAGGCTGGTTTTGGGATCCCTTCACGGTTCAACAGCCCGAACCCGCCGTGGAACGGAGTCGGCGGAGGACCAGGCTCTTCGAAAAGATCGGTGTACGTCCAGTAGCTCATGCCCTGGACGAGGCCTGCGCTGGCTTTGAGCTTGCTGAGAATATACGGCGCGCTGATGTAGGAATCATGCACGAGGTCGCGCGGGTTGTAGCTCGTGCTCCATTCGGTGAAGTAGAGCGGCAGGTCGGGGAACTTCGATGCTTTGATCTGACCGCGAACGTTGCGTACGTCACCGACAATGGCGTCCGGCGATGGTGAAAGTTTGATGTCCTCTTTACCATTCTCGTCAAGAAATCCGCCCTCGACACCGTACGTGTGAGTGGTAACAAAATCGACAGCCGCGGCGCTTTCCGCCACGTGATCAAGGAATTCTGGCACCCAGGCCGCTCCTGCCGTTGACGGACCGCCGACTCGCAAATTGGGATCGATCGTCTTGATCGTATTTGATGTCAGATCGTACAACTCGAAATAAGCCTTCTGGTCGCCTCCTTCCCAGAATCCGGACAGATTCGGTTCGTTCCAGACTTCGAAGAACCAGCTGCGGACTTCATCCTGCCCATAACGTTGCTCGACATGGCGGATGAAGGCATCGACTAGGTCTTTCCAAGCAGGCAGGAGCGGATGAGAGGTATTGCCTTGCCAATAGAAGAGCTTGTTGTCGGACGTCTTCATC
>PMUM01000436.1 GCA_003166855.1 Acidobacteriaceae bacterium
GACGCCGCCACGACAGCCGCCGGGACGGCGGCGCTACGTCTATGCTACAGTTTCTCTCTTCATGGTGACACGCCCCCAGAATCCAGAGCCGGAGGGTGATCGCGAGCCCGGGTCGCTCTACTGCCCGAATTGCGCGGAAGAAGTGACGGATCCGCTGACATGCGCAGACTGTTCATCCGTCATCTGCAGGCGTTGCGGGACAGCGCTGGAATCATCCGACGAGCTCGGAATCGGATAATGGAACCCGCCCCGGTGTTACCGGCCACCGACGCACCGCAATCTGGAACATCGCCGTCCGACCCAAAACCTTCTCTGGTTCGCGGACTCGGATTGCTCGATTCGGTGTTGCTGCTGGTCAGCGGCATCATTGGGTCGTCGATTTTTCTGACGGCGAAAGATATTGCCGGGCCGTTGCCGCAACCTGTTCTTTTCCTGCTGGTATGGGTGTTGGGGGCGGTGATCTCGCTTTGCGCATGCTTTGCGTTTGCGGAGTTGGGCTCGATGTTTCCGGACTCCGGCGGGCAGTATATCTATTTGCGCGAGGCTTTTGGCGACCTGACCGCTTTCCTCTATGGGTGGATGCTGTTCAGTGTGGCCAATGGCGGGACCATTGCGGCCCTTTCGGTGGCGTCGGCGGCGTACGCCGGACAGGTCTTTCCGGTTGTCTCGCAAGGCCACGTGGTGTTTGCATTCGCCGGGATCGTGGTGACGCGGGCACATTTGCTGGGGCTGGTCCTGATTGCGATTCTGACTTATGTGAATGTCGTCGGACTGCGCTGGGGCGCGCTGCTGCAGAACGTTTCCACCTGGACGAAGTTCACGGCGATGACCGCGTTCGTGGTACTGGGATTCGCAATCGGCAAAGGCCACTGGTCCAACTTCCACTCGCAAGGCGTCAGCTTGAACATGGGACTGGGACCCGCGCAGCTGATCTCGGCGCTCGGAGTGGGATTGATCGCGGTGTTCTGGGCATACGACGGGTGGGTTTACATCACGTGGGTCGCAGGCGAAGTGAAAGAGCCGCGGCGGAACGTGCCCCTGGCAATGGTTCTCGGCGTACTTGCGGTGGGAGTCATTTACATCGCGATGAATCTGACTTATATGTACGCGCTGCCTCTGAAGGAAATTGCGGTTCACGAGACCATTGCGCACGCGGCGGCTGCGGCCTTGTTCTCGCCGCGAGCAGCGGTGTGGCTGTCCCTGATGATTGCGGTGTCTTGTTTCAGTGCGGCTGCGACTTGCACACTCTCGGGAGCGCGGGTATATCTCGCCATGGCGCAGGACGGCGTTTTCTTTAAGCGCATGGCGGTGATTCATCCCAAGTGGAGGACGCCGGCTTTCAGCCTGATCGGGCAAGGCGTGTGGGCCGCTGTCCTGACAATCAGCGGACGCTACGACCAGCTCTACACCTACGTGATTTATGGCATGGTGCTGTCGTACACGCTGACGGTGGTAGGCATGTTTCTGTTGCGCTGGAAGCGGCCGGAGATTCCGCGGCCTTACCGGTGTACAGGATATCCCTGGCTGCCGGCGATTTATGTGCTGATCGGCACGGTATGGACCTTGAATACCATCTTCACGAGACCCACAGAAGCGTTCTGGGGAACGGCCATCGTGCTGGTCGGGGTGCCGTTTTATTTGTTCTGGAAGCGAGCGAACCGGAAGCGTTCTTCTCCAGTTTCCGACTGTTGACGACTCCTTCTGGACCACTTTCGGCTTGCCCCGCGCCCGAGGCGGTGTTATTCCTCTTCTTCTCGCGCGCGTTAAGCTGACCCCGGGACACGCCATTGGCAGACTCCAATCCGAAGCAGCAAACGAACAATATCGGCTTTCTGTCGCCCGGGGTTTCCATCGCCGAGGCAGAAGACCCCAATCGACCGCGGCAGGTGATGGGATTCCGCGATCTGGTGCTGTTCTATGTGATCACCGGTATAAGTTTGCGGTGGATCGCGACGGCGGCAGCGGCAGGACCGAGTTCCGTCGTGATTTGGGTAGGGGCGTGGCTTTGCTTCTACACGCCGCTGGCGCTCTCAGTGCTGGAACTTTCGTCGCGCTATCCGAACGAGGGTGGGCTCTACGTTTGGAGCAAACGGGCGTTCGGAGATTTTTCCGGCTTCATGTCGGCGTGGACGTACTGGACCAGCAATCTGCCGTACTTCCCCGCCGTGCTCTACTTCGCCGCCAGCAATGTATTGTTCATGCGGCAGGCTAACTGGGAACATCTTTCGGGAAACGCGACGTTCTACATAGTTTTCTCTCTGCTCACACTGAGCGCGGCCACGCTGTTGAATATCGTGGGGCTCGATATCGGCAAGTGGCTGCATAACGTGGGCGCGATCGCGATGTGGATTCCGGTGGGAATCGTCATCGTGATGGGCTTTGTGGCGTGGCACCGCTTCGGATCGGCGACTTCGTTCACGCTGCATTCCATGATTCCCAGCACGCATTTCAATGACATTATTTTCTGGTCGGTGCTGACGTTTGCGTTTGGCGGATGCGAGACCGCGTCGTTCATGGGGGAGGAGATTAAGAACGCGCGGCGAACAATTCCTCTCGCGTTGTTGTCTGGCGGAGTCACGGTAACAATCTGCTACATCCTGGGAACGGTTTGCGTGCTGCTGGCGCTGCCTTCGACCGAGGTGAATAGCCTGCAGGGACTGGTGCAGGCTGTGTCGAAAACGGCATCGCGGGTAGGGTATCCGGGAGTTCTGCCGCTCGCTGCCTTTCTGATCGCACTCAGCAATGTTGGCGCGGCCGGAGCTTATCTGGCGGCGGTGGCGCGGATTCCCTTCGTGGCGGGGCTCGATCGCGTCTTGCCTCCGGCGTTTGGGGCGCTGCATCCGAAATGGAAGACGCCGTGGGTAGCTTTGCTGACGCAGTTTTTTCTCGGCGTCGTTTTTATTTTTCTCGGGCAGGCCGGTACCAGCGTGAAAGGGGC
The DNA here is from genome assembly GCA_003166855.1 of Acidobacteriaceae bacterium. Lineage (GTDB taxonomy): Bacteria > Acidobacteriota > Terriglobia > Terriglobales > Acidobacteriaceae > Sulfotelmatobacter. Next base: position 2,939 of record PMUM01000436.1, read on the forward strand.
TTACGACGTTCTGGTCAGCATGGGTGTGATTACGTACTTCATTCCGTATCTGTATTTGTTCGCGGCGATGATCAAGCTCCAACGCGAGCCTGCGGGAGCGGACGTGATTCGAGTGCCCGGTGGAACGACTGTGGCAAAACTTGTGGCGACTGTGGGATTTATCACAACAGCACTGACGATCGCGCTGTCGCTGGTTCCGCAGGCGGACGAGCCGAACAAGCCGCTGGCGATGTTCAAGGTCATCGGAGGGTGCGGAGCGCTGGTGCTGATTGGAGCGTGGATCTACTGGGCCGGAAAGCGACGGGCGGCAAGAGCTGCCTCCCCGGCCTAGGAACGCTCGAATCCAAGATTATGTGGGGACAGCCGCCATCGGCTGTCCAGCGAGCGAAGCGCTTTCGTGCGAACCATTCAGAAGTGGCAAGGTTGAGCAACCTCCGCCGGGCTTCGACCGGCCGGACAGCCGAAGGCGGCTGTCCCCACGTAAACCATTTACACCGGTGTTGCGGTCTTCCTTGGCGGGTTGAAGAACGGAAGGTTCGTCACCTTCACATTCGTCTTGAGTCGCATCGCTTCAATGGTGATTTCCATCTGCAGCGAGGTTCCGGCCTTCGCGTAGTCGGTGTCGACGCTGGCCAGCGCGATCAACTTCTTCAGGATTGGGGACCAACTCGTGGTAGTCGCTTTGCCAGCTTGCTTCTCTCCTGAGTACACCGGCACCGCGACGCGCGAGGCCTGCGACGGCGCCGCCGGAGTAAGACCGTAGCCGTCGTACAGTTGCTCAATATCAGTCCAATCCACTTCTAGCCCGACAAGTTGGCGCGGCACACCTTTCTTCGCGTCCTGCTCAAGAGCTTTTTTACCGATGAAGTTTTCCTTTTCGAGGTGAACCATCTTGGCGAACCCCAGTTCGTACGGCGAGTACTTCTGCGAAGGAATCAGCGCTTTCTTGGAGCTGATGTAGTCGACTTCGATGAGCAGCAGTCCGGCTTCCACGCGGGCAACGTCGAGCGCGAGCATGCCGGCAGCGTGCAGGTCAAACTGCTTACCTTTGTCGGCGAGGGCATCCCAGACCTTTACGGCGTCGTTCCATGGCATCCAGATTTCGTATCCCAGATCGCCGGTGTAACCGGTGCGCGAAATGTCGACGGGCACTCCGGCGATTTTGCCGCGGGTAACGCGGAAGTATTTGAGGTTGGCGATGTCGGCGTCGGCAACAGCTTTCAGCAGCTTGGCTGATGTGGGACCTTGCAGGGCCAACGCTGCCACTTTCTCGGAGATGTCTTCGACCTGCACGTCCATGTTGAGGCCGTTCTGGCGGAACCAGCGGAGGCTGGGGTCAGCAGCCGTCCAGCGATAGACGTTTTCCTCGAGACGCGAGATGGTGCCGTCGTCGATGACCTTGCCCTCTTCGTCGCACCAGCAGCAATAAATCACCTGGCCCACTTTGACTTTGTTGATGTCGCGAGTGATGACGCGGTTCACGAGGCGGGTCGCGTCTTTACCGGTGATCAGATACTTGTACAGCGGCGAGATGTCTATGAGCGCGGCCGCGTTGCGAATGGCGTTGTACTCGTGCTCGTGATGAACTTCGTACACGCTCACGGTGTAGTAGCCGGACCATTCGCGATAGTTCAGGCTGTGGCACAAAGGAAAAGTGCGCTCGTGAAATGCAGTTCCAATTGGCAAGGTAAGGGCCCTCGACGTAATTCTAGCCGAAGCGGGATTATAGCCGGATGAACCTCAGCTTCCGAAGCCAGACAGTTTGGGCTCCTGCGCAGGCCGGTCGAAATCCGCCCCATCCGCGGACTGACCGTGCCACTCGCTGATGTGTTGCAGAGCCTGGGCCAGCGTAGACACGACGGCGTCAGGGCGCGCGCTGCCAAAGCGATCGAGAGCCTTGTTCGGATCGCCGCTATAGCCCCAGATTCCGGCCAGAACCTTGATCTCCGGCAGGTGCAGCCGAACCCTCTGGCAGATCGAAGCAGCTTGTGCAAAAGCAAATGGCGGCAGGGCCGAGATGCAGATCACATCCTGCGGCTCGGGAGGAAGGTGCTCCACAATGTCTTCGAACTTGGACTCCACCGGCAATGAAATCACTCCGTGGCCAGCACACTCCAGCAACTGAGCCAGCATGGAAGAGGTAATCTCATCAGCCTGGTCGTTGGCCGCCAGACAGAAGATGCGCATGGCCGACGGCGCGGGCTCGGAGTGACTGGCCACCGGCGCCACCGGCGCTTTGTTCGACATCCAGCGCCGAATCAGCCGTCGAGGCTTGGGCACGTTGTCCTCGTGACGGTAGACCGCCAATTCAGAGACGATCTCGCTGGTACTGAGAAACAGAAACGACTCGCGTGTCTCGTCGAGCCCGCCTTTGTGGCGGTCCTGTTCCGCCAGAGCCAAGGCCGGGATCAGCACCTGGTCATAAAGACTTTCGAGCGAGTGAGACTTCAGGAAATTCATCGCGATGCCACGAGCGTCTTCCTGGTCCAAGGCCAGCAGACGCTGGTAGAACTGTGCCTCGACCGAGAGAGCGGTTTCATCCCCCAACAGAACGTGGAGAAACGACATGCGCGGCACGTAACGTCCCAGCACGATCGCGCACACGGTCAACGGAACCGCCAGCACCAGTCCGGCCCATCCCCACAGCATCGTCCAGAAAACGGTGGTCACCAGCAACGCGAGCGATGAGATTCCGGTGTGCGCGCCATACAACCAGGGCTCCACGACATTGGACGCGACCAAGTCCAGAACCGCGAATAGTAGAACAACGAGCACGGGTGGTCCCCAGCCGTGAAACAGGGCGAGAGCCAGAACCAGAGGAAAAGCGGTCGCCGCCAGCGCGCCCACATACGGCACGATGCGAAACAGCCCGGCAATCACGCCCCAAAGCAGCGCGTTGGGGATTCCGATCAGAAGCACTCCAATCCCAAAGCAAAGGCCATAGCAGGCGTTCACCACAAACTGCATCAGCAGATATCGGCTGATACGCTGCGCCGCGTCGTCTAGCGCAAGGGTCATGGCGTGCAACTGTGCCACTCCCGCAAGACGGAGAAAGCGGTCACGAAGGTCTTCCTGCTTAATGAGAATAAACACGGTGAAAATGATCACCATGCCGCCGGTCCCGAGCGGCTTGAGCAGCGGGCTCAACAGCTGGCCGAGATATCGCAAGCCGGTAGCCGGAGGCGTGATGATTTGTACCGGGATCGTCGGGACCGTCGAGTCCACCTGCGGCGCGCCAGCTTTCAGCGTTGCCGGCGCCTGCGGACCCGTCTGCGCCGGGCGAGTAGTCGGCGACTCGACAAACTCGGCATCAATTTCCTTCACGCTCACGGCGGCGCGCCCCAACGCGCTTTCAGGCGCTAGATGAAGAGCCTCAATCTTGTTGCGAATGTTCTGCCGGTACTTGGGAAGATTGCTGGCCACCTGCAGCAACTGGCCAGATACAACCCAGCCCATCTCGCCCACGACTGCCGCGGAAACCAGCATGACGACCGCCACGGCCAGCACCCGACTCATGCGCAATCGCTGCAGCCACGTCACCATCGGGGCGAGCAAGAAGTTGAGCGTCAGGGCGAGCGCGAGGGGAATCAGCACAGCGCGCGCAAAATAAAGAATCAGGATCACGACGGCCAACCAGATCAGCGGGCTTAACGTCGAAGTTCCCTGGCGGCGGCTCATGTGCTCTGCGAGAATACTCCAAAACACTGAATACTAGCGGACAAAATCGCGCTTCTCCATTAGAATGACGGTTCGCGTTCCCATCGATCATGCCCTCGACGTTGCCAACCTTGTGGAGTCTCCTGAGAAGCTGGACTGTGCTTCCTTCCGGACTCTAGCAAGGACAAGGCTGGTCTTCCCTCTTTCCCGTTGTGCTCTGGAGCAACAGAATGTTTCCTGAACTGATTCCACCGAAAGCAGCGATACGCACCTGCTACAATCCGTGCGATTCCGCGCTGAGAGTTGAAGACAATTATGGCTGGTTCTAACGGGTCGAAATACGATGTGATCGTAATCGGCGGTGGCCATAATGGCTTGGTCAATGCTGCCTATCTACAGCGCGCGGGCAAGAAGGTGCTGGTGCTGGAACGCCGCCATGTACTGGGCGGCGCGGCTTGCACGGAAGAGATTGTGCCGGGATTCAAGTTCTCGGTGTGCTCCTACGTCGTGTCGCTGCTGCGGCCGGAGATTATTCGCGATCTCGATCTTCCCCGCCACGGGCTGGAGATTCTTCCGCTCGACGGCACATTTACACCGATGCCCAGCGGCGATTATCTGTGGCGCGTGAACGATCATGGCAAGACGCACCGCGAGATTGCCCGGCACTCGCGCGTCGACGCCGAGGCCTATGACGAGTTCGGCAAGGCGATGCAGGCCATGTGCCGGTTCGTGAAGCCGATTCTGAGCATGGTGCCACCCGATCCAACCACGCTGAATCCACGCGAACTGATGAAGCTCCTATTTATCGGGCGGCGGTTTCAGGGTATGTCGAGCTACGACAAGTACAACCAGGTGCAACTCATGACCATGAGCGCCATTGATTTTCTGGATCAATGGTTTGAGACGGATGTGCTGAAAGCTACGATGTCAGCTTCGGGGATCATTGGGACATTCTTGGGCGTGCGTTCTCCCGGAACTGCCTACGTCCTTCTGCACCACTACATGGGAGAGATTGACGGTGCGTTCCGCGCCTGGGGATTTGCGCGAGGGGGCACCGGCGCGATTTCGAATGCGATTGCCGATGCGGCCCGCGAGGCGGGCGTGGAGATCCGCACCCAGTCTGGGATTTCGCAGATCATTGTGAAGAATGGCAGGGCCAAGGGCGTGGTGCTTTCCAACGGAGACGAGATTTACGCTGACGTGGTTTCTTCCAGCGTCGATCCGCGCCTCACGTTTACCAAGTTCATGGGCGCCGAGCATCTTCCCGGCGACTTTCTGGAAGAAATCAATCGCTACAAGTTCCGCGGTTCGTCGGGCAAGGTGAACATGGCGCTCGATGGGCTGCCGAACTTCAAGTGCATGCCCGGACCGGGAGCGCATTTGCGGGGAGCGATTTCGATTTCGCCTTCTGTCGAGTATATGGAGCGGGCTTACGACGACGCGAAGTACGGGAACTTCTCGAAGCGGCCGTATATCGACATGGTGATTCCTTCGCTGACCGATCCATCGGTCGCGCCTCCGGGAAAACATGTGCTGTCGTGCTTCGTGCAGTATGCGCCTTACAAGCTGCGTCCAGGGCTCACGTGGGACGATCAGAAGGAAGCGTTCGGCGACACCGTGGTAAACACGATTGCCGAGTACGCGCCGAACATCAAGGACCTGATCCTTCACAAACAGGTGATCACACCGCTCGATCTGGAGCGTGAGTGGGGATTGAGCGAAGGCAACATCTTCCAAGGGGAGCTTTCGCTGGAGCAGCTGTTCTTCCTGCGCCCCGTGCCGGGCTGGGCGCAGTACCGGACGCCGATCAAGAACCTTTATATGTGCGGATCGGCGACGCATCCAGGCGGTGGCATTATGGGCGCGAACGGGAGGCTGGCAGCGCTGGAGATTCTGAAAGACATCAAGGGGGCGGCATAGCATGTCCCAGGGGCGCGATATCGTCATCATTGGCGGCGGCCACAATGGGCTGGTCGCCGCGTTCTACCTGGCTAAGGCGGGCTACAGACCGCTGGTACTTGAGCGCAACGCGCAGGTCGGCGGGGCCGCGGTGACCGATGAGTTCCATCCCGGATTTCGCTGTTCGACACTCGCGCACACGGCGGGTCCGATTCTGCCCAGCATTGTGCGTGACATGCAACTGGAGAAGCATGGGCTGAGGTTGATTACGCCGGATGTTTGCGTGACGGCGCTTTCGCCCGATGGGCGGGCACTTTCGCTCTATCAGGATGCAGGCAAGTCGGCGCAGGAGATCGCTGCGTTCTCGCAGAAGGATGCGGGGAAGTACTCCGAGTTTGAGCAGTCGCTGGGGAAGATTGGCAAGGTCATTGGCGACGCGCTGGCAACCACTCCACCTGACATCGACAGTCCCAGTCGCGGCGATCTGTGGAGCATGCTCAAGACGGGGCGAGCGATTCGCAAGCTGGGAAGGAAAGATATGTTCCGGCTGCTGCGCTGGGGGCCCATGGCTGTCGCGGACCTGGCGTCGGAATACTTTGAAACGGAATTGCTGCGGGCGGTGATTGCGGCTCGCGGAGTGTTCGGAACTTTTCTTGGTCCGTGGTCGGCGGGAAGCGCGCTGGTGTTGCTGATTCGAGCGGCGGCGGATCCGCATCCGGCAGGGTCGGCTTCATTTGCCGCGGGCGGGATGGGCGCGGTTACGCAGGCGATGGCTTCGACAGCGAAGGCCGCGGGCGTGGAGATTCGCACCGGCGCGGAGGTCATTGAGATTCGCGTACAGAACGGCACGGCGACGGGCGTGCTGCTTTCGACGGGAGAGGAGATTCAAGCGAAGGCGGTTATCTCCAATGCCGATCCGAAACGCACTCTGCTCAAGCTGACCGATCCCACGCACCTTTCGCCGGACTTCGTGCAGAGGTTGCAGCACTACCGCGGGAATGGCACGGTCGCGAAGGTGAATCTGGCGCTCGCTGGGCTGCCGAAGTTCACGGCACTCAAGGATGGCGACGCGGGACCGCTCAAGGGGCGCATTCATATTGGCAATGAAATTGACTATCTGGAGCGCGCGTTCGACGAATCGAAGTACGGCAACTTCTCGCGGCAGCCGTACCTCGAGGCCACGATTCCATCGCTGACCGATCCCACGCTGGCGCCCGAAGGCAAGCACGTGATGTCGATTTATATGCAATACGCGCCGTACAAGCTGAAAGGTGATTGGGAAGAACAGCGTAAGGCGCTGGGGCAGACGGTGGTGCAGACTCTCGCGCAGTATGCGCCCGATCTGCCAGAACTGATTTTGACGCACCAGATCATTACGCCGCGCGACTTGGAAGAAAAGTACGGGCTGACCGGCGGGCAGATCTTCCATGGGGAACTTGCGCTCGATCAGTTCTTTACTATGCGCCCGCTGCTCGACTGGGCGCGGTACCGAACACCGATTCAGAACCTGTATTTGTGTGGGAGTGGGACGCACCCCGGCGCGGGCCTGACCGGAGGGTCCGGGTCGAATGCGGCGCGTGAGATTTTGAAGGAACTGAAGAAGTAGCGCTGGCGTCGTCGCCGGCTGTCGCGAGAGCGTCGAACTCTGGCAGCAGCGGCGGCGGGACGCCGCCGCGACAGCCGCCAGCCTGTCCTGAGCTAAGGGCGAAGGGGCGGCGCTACTCATGAAGAATTCTGCCATCCTGCTCATCTCCTGTCCCGACCGCAAGGGTGAGGTCGCGACTATCGCCGACTTTGTTTACCGGCACAACGGGAACATCCTGCATGCCGATGAACACGCAGATGAGGAGTCGGGCCTGTTTCTGATGCGGGTCGAGTTCGATCCCAGGGACTTCGACATCGATCTGGCGGATTTCGGCAAATATTTCTCGCCTGTCGCGGAAACCTTCAACATGAAGTGGCGGTTGGCGCAGTCGTCGGTTCGCCAGCGCATGATCATTCTGGTTTCGAAGTACGACCACTGCCTGGTCGACCTGCTGTATCGCCACAAGAGCGGCGAACTAGCGTGCGACATTCCCCTGATTATTTCCAATCACGCTGACAACCAGGCGATTGCTGAGTTCTACGAGATTCCTTATGCGATCGTTCCGGTCACCAAGGACAACAAGAGCCAAGCCGAGACAAAGATTCAGGAACTGATCGACGAGCAGAAGCCGGATTTCATGGTGCTGGCGCGGTACATGCAGATCCTGTCGAATGAGTTCGTGAATCGGTATCCGCAGCGGATTATCAACATTCATCACTCGTTCTTGCCGGCGTTTGTCGGGGCCCGGCCTTATCATCAGGCGTTTGAGCGGGGCGTGAAACTGATTGGCGCCACCAGTCATTACGTGACCGAGATGCTCGACGATGGACCGATCATCGAGCAGGATGTCGTTCGGGTTTCGCATCGCGACACCGTAGAAGACCTGATTCGCAAAGGACGCGACCTGGAGAAAGTTGTGCTGTCGCGCGCGGTGCGGTGGCATGTCGAGAACCGCGTGCTGCTGTATGGAAACAAGACGGTTGTCTTTTGAGCCGGCCCGGGGCGCACATCAGATCCAGCAGGGCACGTACCGTCCCTCCGGGACTCGGTTTCAAATCTTGAGAACGCCACCCAGGACTCCAGTCCTGGGCTATCACATGCTGCCGCATCCGTGGCTGGAGTTTCGGTTGGGGGCGAGTTCCGGTTCTCCCCAAACGTTATCTTTACCGACTCGTTACCCAGAAGTCCATGTACCTCCGCGGACTCGCCTTTTTCCGCGTGAGAGTCTCGCTCCGGTAGTAACTTGCACCGGAAGTAACATTTCGTTTTTACTTAGACATTAGTAAAGTTTCAGAAGGGAAATCTTGCTCTCGGGGGCACGTTTGGCCGAAGATCTTCGGTTTGAATTAGCCATTCTGGCGACCGTCCAGGGCTTCTACCAGAAGCTCATGCGGGACGCGCTCGGCGGGGATGTCCCCATTCCGAGCGGTCTCGACGAGGACGCGCTACGCCACTCCGAGCGCGAACTTCCGACCACATTGTCGCGGATGTACCGCTGGCTGCACCTGCTGGATATGGCGATTACACCTGCCATGGTGCGGCAAGCACTGACTCCGGAAACGGATTCTGAAGTCGCCGAGGCTCTGCTGCGGTATTTTGTGCGGCGCCGCGAGCCCAGCGACGTGAACCGCGACAAGACCGATCTGATCGCGACATTCTTATATCGCCATCCGCGCGTGCCGGGGCAGTGGGAGCGGACGGGCTACGGACTGGACGGTGCGCTGCCTCTCTCGCCTTTCGAAATTGCACTGATTGAGATCCTGGCAGACTCTGATGTGCCCTCTTTGCCCGAGGAGCATGTGCAGTTGCTGCGGCGGTTTGATCCGCTGCGCGACGAGATTGCACGCTTCCGCGACTTCAACACGCTGATCGACTCCGGCATTATTGGGCGGGTGCGGGAACTGAAGCAGTGGCTGGATTCCTCGTTCTATCATCCTGGCGTGCTGGCCACGGTCTCGGCCTACAACGCGACATTCGGCAAGAAGTTTGACGAACTATTCGCCAAGGCATTGACCGAGATCAAGACCTTCGGGCAAGCGCTGGAAGAAATGGGCGGGACGATTCTGACCACCGTCGACGGCGTCGAAGTAACGGTGGAGCACGTGGCCGCCATTCAAGGGAAGCAACTGCTGGAGGCGGATTATGGGAGTACGTTCGAGAAATTCCGGCGCGTTTCGAAGCTGAAGAAAGAACTGGACCGGCGTCCGCCGATCCGGCGGTCTCTGCTCACTCCGGCGGCACATTCGTCACGCACGGCGGGCGGGACGGGTGCGGCGGCTAAAGCGGCCAAAGCGGCGGCGGCGAAAGCACCTTTGGCAGCTGCGGTGTTCCAACCGCCGGCCGTGACTGCGCAACAAATCTCGGCGGAAGAAGGGAAACTGCGGCGCGTCGAGGAGTCCATTCGGGTGTTTGTGCGAGTGGCTGACCCGAAGTACCGACAAGTTGTTCCCATGCGATTCTTCAACTTGACGTTGACGACACCGGAAGCTGACGCGTACAGTGCTCCGTTCCTGGAAGAAAAGAGCACGCGTGCCGACGTGGCGCGGACCCTGATCCGGATGGTTTCGATTTCCGCGCGCATCAGCACCGAGTTGGAAGAACTGAAGCGCAGCCAGAAGATGTCGTCTGTGTGGAAGCTGCACGCCGATTCTGTTGTAGTGTTGCTGGATATGGCCAACACCACCGCCGAGGATGGAGGCAGCGTTGCGCAGACAGCCGAGCAAAGTGGTGCCGGACCAGCCGCCCGTTCGATTCATGAGTCGGCGCAAAAACTGCGCAACCATGCCGATGTCGCCGTCAAGACACTTGCCAACGTGGCGAGCTAGATCCCCTCGCCTTTTCTGAATCCCTTTCATTCGTCATTCGGACCTCCGTGTCCCTGTGTCCTCTGTGGTTATTTCTAGACATTAACCACAGAGGACACGGAGGAAGAAACTGCGCGGCAAAAAGAAAGACGGGCGATTTTCGCCCGTCCTTCTTATGCTGATGGCTGATAGCTGACAGCTCAGTTGATGTCGAACTGCTGCTGGTGCACCGCTGGATCGCTCTTCACGATGATAGTGCGCTTCGTCATTTCTTCCATCTCGTTCA
>PMUM01000452.1 GCA_003166855.1 Acidobacteriaceae bacterium
GGCCGCTCTTCCACGGTGGTGCGGCAGATCAGTTCTACCCCCTGGCCTTCTGGCTCTTTCCCTGTAGTTCTGCGATCGCGGGGAACGACTTGGGCGGGATCAAGGTGTGATCGGGGGGCATGGAACCGGCATTGACGGCTTTCGCCAGGAGTTCGAGAGCGGTTCCCGCTGCTGGGGCGGTGATAATCGTGGCCTTCAAGAGTCCACGACGAACCCAGTCCTGGCCAGTTTTGGTGACACCGTCGCAGCCTGTGAAGGGAATGCTCAACCATCGCTCGCGATCCTTTTCTGTGAGGTCGACGAAGGCTTTTCGGGCGCCCATGGCCATGGCATCGTTCTGGCAGATGACGCCTCGAATTTGAAGGTCGCGCGAGGATCCGAGGGAGAGCCAGGATTTTGCCGCGTTGTGCGCGCTGCGCTCGGTCCAGTCGCCTTTCAGCGTTTTCAGTACGACGGCGGCTGGCTTCGTGGAGAGCATCCCTTTCGTCCTTTGCTGAGTCGCCGTGCTGTTGAAGGGGCCTTCGATGTAAAGAACGTTTCCCTCAGGAACGAGGACGCTAAGTTGCTTCCCCTGGATTCGTCCGACTTCGGATTGGTCGGTGCTGACCGAGAAGACCGGGACCTCGCCTCCACGACGAAGCTCGGCGATGTAGTCGGGATCGCTGTTGATGATTCCCCACCCGATGCCGGCTGCAACCGCCGCTTTCGCGACTTGCGGCATCCCGGTCCCGACGGGTTCGACCAGGATCGCGGTGGGATGCTGCGCCGGGTCCTGAATGATCTTGATGAGTTGCTGAGTCTGGTTCACGGCGTCGTTGTCGGCGTAGATGATCTGAATGTTCGCGCCGAGTCGCGTGGCCATTTCGGTCACGGCGACGGCTTGTTCTGCCTGGTAATCGTTCTCTCTTGTGGTAAGAGCAACAACTACGCTCAGTTTTTCCATGGGCCTCGTCGCGGAGTTCCCTTCGGTGCTGGATTGTTTCACAGACTGTGAGCGCTGACAAAGACTTCTACGGCAGGAACCAAACTGATCGATGTTTAGTCGACTCTCGAAGACTGGTACCAGCTCCGCCAGGCGTTGGAGTCGTTGGGTAAGCGCTGGCCGGTGATGTCATGCAGCGCCTGGAAGGCCCAGTTGTGCGTCTGGGCATCGAGCGAGGGATCGTCGGTGTAGTTCAGCAGTTTCGGAACCGCGGAGAGGCGCTGCTCGTGCGTGAACATGCCGGCCTCGGCGAGACTGCATGCGGCTCTCTCACGTACTATGGCCGAGGGATCGTCGTGCATGGTCTTCAGCAGTGGCTCGATCGTCTGCGTCGAGCCGGCGAGTGCCAGGCCTTCGACGGCCCAACGTCGCGAGTCTTCATCGGTATCTTTCAGATGAGTGGTCAAGACTTGCACCACGCGGTCCGTTTCCACGCCGCGGTTTGCCATCAAGCCGAGCGCCCACAGTCCCCAGATCTTCTGCGCGTGATTGGAAGATTCGGCGCTCTTCAACACGTAGTCGAGGCTGGCGGAATTCTTAGCCAGTCCATAAGCGGCAAGTTCAACTTCGATACCGGACTCGCGCACGCGCATGTCGTTGGAGTTGAGCGCGGCGGTGGTGAGGGTCGCGATCTGCGGATTCCACTTTACTTTTCCCTGCCAGCGATCGACGCGGGACGAAATCTGGTCGACGGCGCCGTCGCTGCGGCCAACTGCGAGTTCCAGCAGAGCCTCAGCTTGCTTTTGTGGTTTCATGCGATCGAGTTGGCGGGAATCCTTGGCGGAGGTGAGAGGGGCTGCGGGCACGGAAAAAAGACTGGTGAAGCGCGACCAGGCAGCATGAGCATTGCCGGCGTTTGCGGTCAGAACTGCGAGGAGTATTCCGAGAGCCACTGCGAAGAGCGGGCCGAATCGTCTCGGGTTCCTCTGCCATCCAGGTGAGCCCGGTCTCGAGATAGGTCCACCGTCGTCCAGATCGGAGCCGGGGCCCAGCGTGCCGAAGTCTGGCGTGGGCTGCAGGCGCGGATCGGCCACGGACGCGGGTTCCGATTGTGGTGCTTGGTTCGAAAACGGTGGCCGGAACACGTCCATATATAGAAGAGTCTAGGATCACCTTCGAAATGAGGTAAAGTTACTTCGGTTCGAATCCTACCGGGTTCGATGCAAAAAACGCGGTGCACGACTTGGGAAGGGGCCCCGGAAGGGCATCGCGATTCCAAAGAGTTACGAGGAGGAAGTGATGCGAATGAAGTCCAAGTGGTTGGTATCCATCATCAGTGTGTCCCTGGCGGCAGTGGCTTTGGCCGCGGCTGGTTCGGGATACCACGTAGTCACAACATACAAAGTCGGTGGTGAAGGAGGGTGGGATTATCTGACCGTCGACCCCGAGGCGCGGCACGTGTACATTTCCCGCGGCACGCACGTCATGGTGCTCGATGCGGATTCAGGCAAGACGGTTGGTGACATCGCCGACACGCAGGGCGTGCATGGCATCGCATTGGCGCCAGAGTTGGGAAAGGGGTTCACGAGCAACGGCCGCGAAGGCACAGTCAGCATTTTCGACATCAAGACGCTGGCGACCAGCAGCAAAGTGAAGGTGGGCGAGAATCCTGACGCCATTCTGTACGATCCGGCGACGAAGAGGGTGTTTACTTTTAACGGGCGCAGTCAGGATTCGACGGCCATCGATGCGACCAACGGGAAAGTGCTAGGCACGATCAAACTGGATGGCAAGCCGGAGTTCGCGGCCAGCGATGCGAAGGGCGAGATCTTCGTCAACATCGAGGACAAGAGCGAACTGGTGGCGATCGATCCGAACAAGCTGGAGGTCAAAGCGAAGTGGCCACTGGCGCCGTGCACCGAGCCCAGCGGACTCTCGATCGACCGCAAGAACCGGCGCCTGTACGTGGGCTGCGATAACAAAATGATGGCGGTGGTCGATGCGGATAGCGGAAAGGTGCTGGCCACGCCGGCCATTGGCGAGGGCGTGGACGCAACCGCATTCGATGCCGACACCGGGCTGGCGTTCGCCTCCTGCGGCGGTGACGGCGTGCTCACCGTCGTGAAAGAAGAATCGCCGGGCAAGTTCACTCCCGAGAACGTGACGACACAGAAGGGAGCGCGCACAATGGCGCTCGATTCCAAGACGCACAATGTGTTCGTGGTGACCGCGGAGTTCGGGCCTCGACCTGCGGCGACTGCGGACAATCCTCGTCCTCGGCCTCCGATGCTCCCCGACAGCTTCGTGGTCCTCGTCGTCGGAAAATGAAACGGTTATTTCATTAGGATAGAGCCCTGCTCTGCCTGGCGTCAGTGTTGCTGCTGACGCAGGGGAGCGGGGCTTACTCCGTGGCGCAGGACATGGGCTACTACTCGCCTACTCGCCCAGCAGTCGCTGCTTCAGAAAGGGAGTCTGCGTCAGACAGTAGAGACTGGAAGTTCCCGCACGCGTTCAATCGTATCCGCCTCTTCAGGTGACTTGTCCGGCCGGAGGCGCACGATTCGCGGGAAGCGCAGGGCGTATCCGCTTTCGTGGCGGTCGGACTTCATCAAGTTGTTGAAAGCTACTTCCAGGACAATCTTCGGCTCGACGACCAGGCGGAATCCCTGATCTTCCAGGGTGTGATCGAGGAACCATCGCGTCATCTCGGCGATCTCGGCGTCGGTCAGGCCGGAATAGGCTTTGCCGATGTTCACCAGTCGGTCTTTACTCGTATCCCAAACGGCGAAGGTGTAATCACTCAGGACGCCCACGCGCTTGCCGTGTCCGTACTCGACCGCAGTCACGACGACATCGAGCGTGGCCAGTTCGCGCTTCATCTTGAGCCACGACTTTCCGCGCCTGCCGGGCGTGTAGGCGGAGTTGAGATCTTTGATCATCAGGCCTTCATTGCCGCGGTCCTGAGCCGCGGCAAACAGTTCCTCCAGTTCTGCGGGGGATGACGCGCGAAATACCGGGGCACGAATGATGTGAGCGGTTACAGATTCTTCTTTATCTCCGAAAGACAGCTTGCCTTGGGATCCTGGCTTGCCTGATTTCCGGGGGGGTGCCTCGTTTCCCTGAGGAGACCGACTATTCTCCATCAGCAACTCATCGAGGATCTTCGCGCGCTCGCGCAGCGGACGGTCCATCACCAACTCGCCTCCGGAATACAACACGTCGAAGGCCAGGAACGCGACCGGAGTTTCCCGCAGCATCTTGTCGCTGACTTTCTTTCTACCGAGGCGCTGCTGCAAGACGCCGAAGGGCCGCGCGCGTTTGACCTGATAGTCCCACGCCACGATTTCTCCATCCAGAATGGCGGACTGCCGCAGCTCCGCGAGAGCGTCTGGCAGCTCGGGGAACGAGTCTGTGATTTCGTCGCGCGTGCGCGAGAAGAACTTTACCTCGCCGTTCGCTACATGAGCCTGGGCGCGGATGCCGTCGTACTTGTCTTCCACCGCGGCTTCCGCAAAGTAACTCAAGCCCTCTTCGGGCGAGGCGATCGGACTCGCCAGCATGAATCCCAACGGATGGAAGAGTCGCATTTCCGCTGCGGCGAGCCTTCCCTCGGACGCCATGCGCACGGTTTCGCCGATGTCTCCGAGGAGCATGTTGGCGCGTTGCACCTCGATTAGTGTCCCGCTGTAGGCTCGGGCAATCGCTTCCTCGACGAGGCTTTCTTTGAGTCCGATGCGCAGATCGCCGGTGATAATTTTGATGATGTACTTGGCTTCGAGCGGGGTAGCACGCGAAAGCAAGTCGCGCACGATAGCGGCTTTCGGTGCTGGGCCGCGTGCGGCGGCGATCTGGCGAAACGTGGTCTCCACTTCCAGCACGTCCAAGCCTTGACCCGCGCGTTCGGTGAGGACCTCGCCTGCGACGGCTCCCAGATCGCCGTGCCGGCGGTAGGCGGCGGTGATTGAGGCTTCATCCTTCCCGGAAAGATCCGAGACAATCTGCCAAAGCGAGCGGCCGCCGAGTTGAAGAGTCGTTTCCTCCCAAGCTGGAAACGCCCTCCCCGAAAGGAAGACTGCTGACACGGCTGCCTCGTCTACGGTGCGCGACTTCAGGTAGTCGGCGACGATCCCAGTTTTCAGCAGCTTCTTCGTGGTGGCGGCAATGGCTTCGCTAGCTGTGGCCAACCGGTGCATGAATCTCCGATCCTAACGCAGGGAGCCGGCGCAGGCCTCACGCGAAGCGCCTGCCTAGGTCTGTGTTCATCCTAACCCTTGCGGTTGCTTGTACTTAGCTTGCACGCGACCCTACCCAGCCGAGACTCGGCATGTGATACCCTAAGAGGTGCGTCGTGATTCTGTTAGGAGCATCTAAATTCTCGTGCGTAAACTGATCAACTACTTGCGATTCCTTGCCGCCGTGCAACTGCTTCCCGCCCTTGAAAGCGGGGAAGAGACCTTGGTCGGCGGACAAGCCGTGCTCGAGGGCGTGATGATGCGCTCTCCGCACGCGTGGGCGATCGCTTGCCGCAAACCCTCGGGCGAAGTCGTGACCATGAGTGAACCGCTCGACCGGCCCTCAGAGAAGCATAAGTGGATGGCTTGGCCCATTGTGCGCGGCGTGATGACGCTCGGCTATGCCATGAATCTAGGCTACCGCGCGCTGCGGTTCTCGGCGAACGTTGCCATCGAAGACATGATGCAGGAAGGTGAAGGGAAAGGTTCTGTGGAGACAGCCGCGGCTGCCCCGCCACCGCGGACCGCGAAGGAATCTTCCCAGTCGCGCGACAAGGCTGCCACGGTGAGCAACTGGCTGGCGGCGGGGAATCTCCTGATCTCTTTGGCGTTTTTCATTTTCATGTACAAGTACGTTCCGCTGCTGGCGGCGACGGAACTCAAGAAGATCGATCCCGCTCTGGGCGGCCGCATTGTTTTCAATCTGATCGACGGCGGGATCCGCCTTCTGCTGTTCCTCCTCTTCATCTGGGGCGTATCGCTCTGGAAGGACATTCGGCGCGTCTATGAGTATCACGGCGCCGAGCACAAGACGGTCTTTGCTTTCGAAAATGGCGACCCGCTCAACACCGCCAGCGTGCAGAAGTACTCGACGTATCACCCGCGCTGCGGCACGAGCTTCCTGATGACGGTGATGTTGATTTCGATCGGCTTCTACATGCTGATCCCGTATACCACGTTCTGGGCCCGCTTTGCCTCGCGCATCGTTTTGCTGCCCGTGATTGCTGGAGTTTCGTACGAGATTATTCGTTTTGCGGCCAAGCATCGCGGATCGTTGTTTGCGTTGATGACCGCGCCTGGGCTGTGGCTGCAGCGCATTACCACCAAGCCTCCGTCTGACGAGATGGCGCAATGCGCCATCACCGCCCTGGATCAGGCCATGTCGCTCGAAAAAGAGCGCGGGGGCGAGTTGGTGATTGCCTAGCGGTCCCGCCGCGCATACTTTCGCTCTGCTTCCTCACAACACTACAATGCCGTAGAGACGTAACTGGTTACGTCTCTCTTGCCCGTGGCGTGAACCGGGCCGCGGGCGAACCGAGACGTAGCAAGCTACGTCTCTACGAAAGATTCCAATGTTTGAACGACTGGACCAAATCGAAAGCCGTTACGAAGAGCTGACCAATGCTCTGGCCTCGCCGGATATCGTGAACGATTCGGCGAGATACCAGAAGACCGCCAAGGCGCATGCCGAAATTGCGCCGACCGTCGAAAAGTACCGCGAATACAAGGATCTGACCAAGGGCATCGCAGAGAGCAAGGCCATGCTGGCCGACGAAAAAGATCCTGAGATGCGCGCCTATGCTCAGGATGAACTCAATCAACTGGAAGGCCGAGTGAAAACGGTGGAGGAGGACCTGAAAGTCCTGCTCCTGCCCAAGGATCCGAACGACGAGAAGAACATCATCCTGGAAATCCGTGCGGGGACTGGCGGAGACGAAGCCACACTTTTCGCAGCAGAAATTTTTCGGATGTATACGCGGTACGCGGAAACTCAACGCTGGAAGGTCGAGGTGCTTTCGTCTTCGGAATCGTCGGCCGGAGGGCTGAAGGAAGTCATCGCGATCATTGAAGGTCACCGCGTCTTCTCGCAATTGAAGTATGAGAGCGGCGTGCACCGCGTGCAGCGTGTGCCGGCCACCGAGCAGCAGGGACGCGTCCACACATCGGCCGTTACGGTTGCGGTGCTGCCTGAAGCCGAGGACGTGGACATCAAGATCGAAGCCAAGGATCTGCGCATCGATACATTCTGCTCCTCCGGACCCGGTGGGCAATCCGTGAATACCACTTACTCGGCCGTCCGCATTACGCATATTCCGACCAATACGGTCGTGAGTTGCCAGGACGAAAAATCGCAGATCAAGAATCGCGAGAAGGGTATGCGCGTGCTGCGTTCCCGGCTCTACGAACTTGAAATGGAGAAGCAGCAGCAGGCGCTGGCGAAAGAACGAAGAGCAATGGTTGGGTCCGGCGACCGCAGCGAGAAGATTCGTACATACAACTTCCCGCAGAACCGGCTAACTGATCACCGCATCGGGTTCACCATCCATCAACTGGAAGCTGTGATGGACGGCAAACTGCAGCCGCTGATCGAGGCGCTTACCACGCACTACCAGGCGGAAAAACTGAAACAGGAAGCGGCCACCGCGGTTTAGATGAGGCACGTGGGCGTGCGCGCCCGCGACGTGGGAGCGAATATGCCCAAACTCGAAGGGACTCTAGTACTCGTTCTCGCGAGCCGATACCTTGCGAATGCGGCCCGCGTTCGCGCGCTGGCCGAGCCGCTCACTGAGAGACAGTTCTGGCAGAAGCCATTCCCCTACGGAAACAGCTTCGGCCATTTGGTCCTGCATCTGACGGGCAACTTGAATTACTACATTGGCGCGCAGATCGCCGGGACTGGATATGTTCGCGACCGTCCTCGGGAATTCAACGACCCGAATCCGCCTTCGAAAGCAGAGGCGTTGAAACGCTTCGATGATGCGGTGGCTATGGTCGTGAAAACCATCGGTGCGCAGTCGTCTGAGGATTGGTCAGCGGAATATTCAGGTGCTGGCACGGATGCCAAAACGCGCCTCGACATGATCATGCAATGTGCCGCGCACATGCAGCATCACATTGGGCAGATGATCTACCTTGGGTATCAGTGGCAGCAGGGTGGAACTAATCCGGAGTAAGAATTCGCAGCCGGATTTGTTTTCGTCCCGATCACAATCTCTTAGTGCCTCCGTGGTGAAACAGACCAGTGCAGCTTAAGCAAGCGCTTACCTCCGCCATCGCCCGCCTTACCAATGACCAAGTTCCGTCGCCGCGGCTGAATGCGGAGTTGCTCCTTATGTTCACTCTTGGTGTCGATCGCGCTTATCTCTTCGCTCATTCTGAACGCGAGTTGAACGCCGAAGAACAGGCGCGCTACGAATCCGCCATCAGCGAACGAGCACGAGGCGTTCCGGCGCAATACATCACTGGGCATCAGGAATTCTGGGGCATGGATTTGATTGTCAGTCCGGCGGTGCTCATTCCGCGCCCCGAGACAGAGCACGTGATCGAGACGGTGCTTGAACTGGCTGCTGAGGACGGGGTTGGCGGGCGAGAGCGCCCGCCCCACTCGGTCCGTTTTCTCGACGTCGGGACCGGTTCGGGGTGCATCGCCCTGGCACTTGCCAAAGAATTTTCTCAGGCTGAAATCCATGCTACCGACGTATCTGCCGCGGCGCTGGAAATTGCGCGCGCCAATGCAGCCCGGCATCAACTGGATCACCGCATCCAGTTTCGCCAGTCAGATCTGCTGGAAGGTCTCAACCTTGACGACTTGGATTTCGTTGTTTCCAACCCGCCGTATGTTGGGGAATCAGAAGAGGATCAGGTGCAGCTGGAGGTTCGCAAGTTTGAGCCGCGCAACGCTGTGTTTGCCGGACCCACCGGAGTCGAAGTGATCGCGCGGATGATTCCTCAGGCGCGCAGCGCCCTGCGTCCCGGCGGCTGGCTCATCATGGAGACAAGCGGCAGCATGGCGGACAAGACGAAGCATCTGCTCGATGGCTGGGATGACGTGAAAATCCGGCCGGATTTGCAGTCTATCCCGCGGGTTGCACAGGCCCGGAAACCGCGGCCGTGAGTATCGTTACCGCCGCACCGCTGCTGGCTGAATCTCCTCGACATCAATGATGTCGGTTGGATAATTGCCCGTGTAACAAGCCGAGCAATACGAGATCTTCTCTCCCTCACCGCAAGCCTTCTTGAGGCCTTCCAGAGAGAGGTAAGCCAGGGAATCTGCGCCAATGTAGTCGCGAATCTCGTCGACGGTCTTGTTGGCGGCGATGAGCTGCTTTTTCGAAGGCGTGTCGACGCCGTAATAACAGGGCGAGATCGTGGGCGGACAGGAAATGCGCATGTGCACTTCCTTCGCCCCAGCGCTGCGGATCATGCGCACAATCTTCCGGCTAGTAGTGCCGCGGACGATCGAGTCATCGATCAGCACGACGCGTTTACCTTGCAGCAGCGAGCGGACTGGATTCAGCTTCAGCTTGACGCCAAAGTCGCGCACGCTCTGGCTGGGTTCGATGAAGGTTCGTCCAACATAGTGGTTGCGGATCAGCGCGAAGCGGAAGGGGAGCCCGCTCTCAGCAGCATAGCCGACCGCAGCCGTTACGCCTGAGTCCGGGACGGGGACCACAAGGTCGGCATCGACGCCCGCCTCTCGAGCCAACTGGCGGCCGAGTTCCTCGCGGCTGGTCTGTACCGCGCGGCCGAAGACAAGGCTGTCGGGGCGCGAGAAATACACGTGCTCGAAGATGCAACTCGATTGCGGCGCGGCGGTTGAGTAGAAGCGCGAATTGATTCCTTCCGGGCCGACGACGATGAGTTCGCCCGGTTTCACATCGCGGATGTACTCGGCGCCGATCAGGTCAAAGGCGCAGGTTTCGGAGGCGAAGACGACTGTGTCCTGCTTCTGTCCCTCCAGCGCTGGGATACGGCCCATGGCCAGCGGGCGGAATCCGCGGGGATCGCGCACCGCGAAGACGCGGTCGTTACTCATCATTACCAGTGAGAACGCGCCCTCGACCCGCCGCAGAGCATCGGCCACGGCTTCTGGGAGGGTGTGCTCCTTGGAAAGCGCGATCAGATGAACGATGACTTCGGTATCGCTGTTGGTTTGAAAAATCGAGCCCTGACTCTCCAGTCGCGCACGCACCTGTTGTGCGTTGGTGAGATTTCCGTTGTGGGCGACGGCGATCGATCCTTTGTTGGATTGCACCAGGATCGGTTGCGCATTCAGCAGCGCAGAGTCTCCGGCTGTGGAGTAGCGCGTATGGCCGATGGCCAGAGTGCCGCGCATTTTCGAGAGGACATCTTCCGTGAAGATATCGGCGACCGAGCCCATGGCCTTGTGCGCGTGCGAAGTCAAACCGTCGGACGTGACGATGCCGGCCGATTCCTGGCCGCGATGCTGCAGGGCGTGCAGACCCAGGTAAGCCAGTTTCTCAGCCTCAGGATGGGCGAAGATCGCCACCACGCCGCATTCATCATGAAATTTGTCGGAAATATGCAATTTCGCTCCTGGCGCTTTAGCTGCTAGCTTCTGGCTCCTAGCTTCTAGCGCAAAACCCAATCTCTCACACACTCAATCTGCCGCCACTAGCTCCGGATCCGTTCGCAACGCCGATTCCAGAGCACTTTCGTACGCTGCGCTCAACTCCGAGACCGGGGCGGAAATCACAACTTTACCGTCGAGTGCGATTTCCAGTCGCTCGGAAATCGTTTCTCCTATGACGTCTGCAGCCGAGCCGTGTTTCTCCGCTACTTCTTTGATTCGCGCAATGTTCGCTGGGTCGCAAGAGATCACGATCCGGCTGGCATCTTCGCCAAACAGTGCAAACTCCGCGAACAAGCCCCCAGAGGTTAGGTTCACCCGGGCGCCGATGCCCTTGGGCAGCGCTTTCTCCGCTAATGCGACAGCCGTGCCGCCATCGGCGCAGTCATGCACCGAATCCACGAGGCTGTGCTCGATCAATTCGACGACCGCCTGCTGCAGGCCGCCTTCTTTTTCCAGATCAAGCTCGGGCGGATATCCCCACAACGTGCCCAGAATTTCCTTCGCGTATTCCGAGGAGCCAAACTCGCTCTCGGCATCGGTGATATCGCCCGCTTCTCCCGCGCGCAATAGCACGATCGTGCGTCCGGGCGCGGCGAAATGCATTTTCGCGGCTTTGTGAACGTCTTCGAGAATTCCGACCACTCCGAGCACGGGCGTGGGATAAATGCCTTCGCCGAGCGTCTCGTTGTAGAAGCTGACATTGCCGCCGGTGATGGGGATTTCCAATTCTTCGCAGGCTTTCGTGATGCCATCGATGGTTTGCGAGAACTGCCACATGATGTGCGGCTTCTCGGGATTGCCGAAGTTGAGGCAATTGGTCGCGCCCACCGGAGTTGCTCCGGAGCACGCCACTTTGCGTGCCGCTTCGGCGACCGCGTGCATCGCGCCCAGTCGCGGATCGAGATAGCACCAGCGGCCATTGCCGTCGAGTGCCATCGAAAGCCCGCGTTGCGAGCCTTTAATGCGGATCACTCCCGCGTCGCCCGCCCCCGGCGCTTCGACGGTGTTGGTCTGCACCATGTGGTCGTACTGCTGCCACACCCAGCGCTTGCCGCAGATATTCGGGCTGGCAAGCATTAGCTTTAGATTTGCAGTGAAGTCGCTGACTCCGCCGAGTTTGAGATCCTCCGGCATCTTGCGGGGCACCGGTGGTTCCCATCGCGCCAGCGGGCGTTTGTAGAGCGGGGCTTCGTCGGTCAGCGCGGGATTTGGAATCTCGGCGACGACTTTGCCGTGCTCCAAGACCCGCAGCCTGTTACCGGTTGTGACCGTGCCGACCTCGACTGCGTCGAGTCCCCATTTTTCGAAGACGCGGAAAACCTCGTCCTCGCGTCCTTTTTGCGCCACCAGCAGCATGCGCTCCTGAGACTCGCTGAGCATGATCTCGTAGGGGGTCATGCCAGTTTCACGCTGCGGAACGCGGTCGAGTTCGATCTCAATGCCGACACCGCCGCGTCCGCCCATTTCGCAGGTCGAACATGTGAGGCCGGCGGCGCCCATATCTTGAATGCCAACGATCGCGCCGGTTTGCATGGCTTCGAGGCAAGCTTCGAGCAGGAGTTTTTCCAGGAACGGGTCGCCGACTTGCACGTTTGGCCGCTTCGCTTCCGAAGCTTCGCTGAACTCTTCGCTGGCCATGGTCGCGCCGTGAATGCCGTCGCGCCCGGTTTTCGCGCCAACGTAGATCACGGGATTGCCTTCGCCGGCGGCCTTCGCATAAAAGATTTCATTCTTGCGGACTAGACCCAGCGCAAATGCGTTCACCAGCGGATTGCCCGAGTAACAGGGTTCGAACTTGGTCTCGCCGCCGAGGTTGGGGACACCGAAACAGTTTCCGTAAGAAGCGACGCCGCTGACCACGCCTTCGAAGACGGAATGATTCTTGTGGATCTCGGCTTGTGTGGGGATTGTTTGTGTGGGGACAGCCGCCTTCGGCTGTCCGGCCGAGCGCAGCTCGCCTGCCGGCCTTGTGATCGGCCCAAACCTCAGCGAGTCCATCACCGCGACCGGCCGTGCTCCCATGGTGAAAATGTCGCGCA
>PMUM01000219.1 GCA_003166855.1 Acidobacteriaceae bacterium
GACGGAGCGGCCGCGTCTTCGCTCTCGCCTCCGTTGCGCGGATTGGGATTGATCACGAGTTTGTCGACTCCGAAGGTTTCTTTGTCGAAGAAGACTTTGGGGCGCATGCCGGCTGCGGGATACAGCCTCTTGTTGAGGTACTTCGAGTACGAGGACACGTCGATGCCGAGTTCTTCCACGACGCCTTTGGCCACAGGGCTGTAGGGAGCAGGGCTTTCGATGGAAAACGTGCCGCCGAAACCGAGGCGGAAAGCGCTGCCGACACGGAATTCGTTGCGCTTGGCGTGNNTCGTCGTGGTTGTCGAGGATGAGAATGCGGGCTTTCGCACCGGTTGCTTTGCGGTAGAAGTGCGCCGCGGCCAGGCCGCTAATGCCGCCACCGACGATGATCAGGTCGTAGGTTTCGCCGGTGTCTTCAGGCTTGCCCGCCGAATCCCAGAATGTGCCGTCGCGCAAGGCGTGAGCCGCGTCGAAGGAACCGGGGTGGCTGCCACGCATGCCGGTGAGGGCGGGCGGGTAATAGTTGGGAGAGGTCTCGGGACCGACGGCGGCCTGGCCTGCGCCAAGCCCGGCGGCGGAAAGGTCCCACGGCATCATGGCCGCGCCCGCCGTCACCGCCACGCCGTTAAGAAAATCACGGCGCGTAATCTTGCGCTGCATCCCCAGTTCCCGGTCCCGTGAATCGTGCACGATCTCCTCCGCAGAATTCTGTAATGTCCTCGGGCGCTAAAGCGCAGGATGATGACAGAGGCGTCTATCGCAGCGCTGGAAGCGCTGCGCCACCCAAAAGCACTGGCCAGCCAAGCTTGCGTCACCACGCGAAGCAGATGAGCTACGACGACGAACCGCTGTCCGCTTTCTTCACGGCCAGTTCCGCGGCCTGGAATCCGATGCGGCTGTGCGTGCCATCGCAGAAGGGCTTGTTGACCGACCCGCCGCAGCGGCAGAGCGAGAACGCGGTCTTGCCAGTGAGGTCGTACGGGGTACCGTTCACGTCGACTAACTCGATGGATCCTTCGGGAGCCTCGACCCGGAACGGGCCATTGGGTCTGACAGTGATTTTTACCTGTGCCATAAATGCAATCCTCCAACCTTACGGGTTTCTAGTAGGGATAAAAGATATCACTAAGCGGGGGCGCGTGTCGCGTTTGCAAATCTTTACTCAACGAGGATCAGAGCAGACGTCGGGACCATTGTGGGTTGCAGTGGTTGGGAGCAAACGGTAGGTGCGGGGTCTCAGGCCGCTTCGACGCGCACCGAACTCAGGCTGCGGTAAAGCTGCAGGCAGTCGTCGATCATGCGTTTGGTGGTGAAGCGCTCGCGGGCGCGTGAGTAGGCCAACTCGGCGTAGGCGCGGCGCATGGGACGGTCCGCGTTGAGCATCTGAACATTTTCGGCGAGGCTGGCGGCGTCGTTGGTGCGGAAGTAAAGAGCGGCGTCTCCCCATATCTCACGAAAGTTTGGAATATCATTGGCCACGATGGCGCATCGCGAAAACGCGGCTTCGAGCGCCGCCATGCCGAGCGGTTCGTAGCGCGCAGTCGCTGCGTAAATGGAAGCGCGGCTGTAGAGAGCGCGCAATTGTGCTTCGGTCTGCGGACCGCGGATCGCAACCGATGTCTGGTCGGTCGAAACTTTTACATCGGCACGAATCGGAATACGGGGCATGGGCACGGTGTGCTCTGCGCCGACAATACAGACCGGGACAGAGTACGGTTGCTGCGTTAGGAGATAGACCTGCTTGCCGGCATCGACCATGCGACCGACTGCCAAAACGCAATCGTCCTTGTTGACGTAGGGATTAAAGAAGATGGGATTGCGTCCCGGGTAAATGACTTCTGCGCGCTGTGGACGTCCGTAACAGGCGGAAATACGATCGAGCATCCAGACTGAAGGGGCGACGACTGCATCCGCACCGGCCAGGCCTGCGAGCACCGTGCTACGGTACCAGGTCAGCGAGCGCTCAAACCGCGGAATATGGTTGTGGACCGCTTGCGTCCAGGTGATCAGATCGCCGTGCGCCATCACGACGCGGGGCACATCGACCGGCAGGTTCCCGTAGCAAAACTGGTTGAGGTGCAGAACGTCGGGCCGCAGTTCGCGCACCAGCGCGGTGAGAAACTCGGACGATTCGGGCAGATCCTCTTCCGCCTCCTGCATCCACTCGAGATGAAATGCCGTGGGGCGGTAATCGAGGCCGTGCAGGTGATCCATCCAGCAGGTTTGCTCGGGCAGGGGAATTTCGCCGAAGCTGACCAGAGTGACGCGCACGCCGCGCGTGACCAGTCCAGTAACGAGCTCGCGGGTGTAAGTCCATGAACCCGAGAGCGAGTCGGCGGTGACGAGGACGTGCACGGAACCTCCTGAGGAAACTTGCGGAATGCCTTGAGGGACTGGGGTTCCGCGTTGCAGGCGCGACCATTTTAGTTTGAATCGGGCTGGACGGGAAGGGATTTGCGCGATACCGCTGTGCAAAATCTTGCACGGCGACACGCAGTGACTCCCACGCCGGGCTTCGCCCTGGCTGGACGGCCGGGGCGGCCGTCCCCACATGGTTCCTCTTCTACTTACTTCTTACTTCCACTCAGAACAAGAACTTCAGGGCAAACTGGATCTGGCGCGGGGCTTGAGCTTCGAGAATCTGGTTGAATGTTGGCGAGCCGATGTCGCTGTCGGGCAGATGGAAATTCGGGTGGTTCAGGAAATTGAAAAATTCCGCCCGGAACTGGAATTCCTTGCCCTCGGCCACGCGAATGTTCTTGAACGCCGAGAAATCCCAATCGGCATAACCCGGACCCTGCGCGATGTTGCGTCCGGCCGTCCCGAATTGCTGCACCGGCGAGTTGGGGTCCTGGGTTATTCGCTGAAAGGCACTCGCGTTCAGCCATGCGCCAGGAGTGCGCGGTCCGGAGTTGGGATTCTGTCCGGGAACCAGGTTAGGCCGGTTGGAGAAGAATCCGCTAATTTCCGGCGCCGAGCCTTGGACCGAAAAGTCGGTGGAATCGAAGACCGTGAACGGCGTACCGCTCATCATAGTGACGATTCCGTTGATCTGCCAATCGCCGAATGCATGCTGATACCAGCCATGAGGTTGTCTCCAGAAAGGCAGACTCCACTGATAGCTGAACACAAAGCGGTTACGAGAATCGAACAGGGAGCGGCCGCGCTCGGCACCGAGATCGAAGGGATCTTGTGCGAGATCATTCTCACCGGCCACGGGCTTCGCCGCTGAACCGGTCATATTGAATGACGAAGCGTCATCAATGGTTTTCGAGTAGGTGTACGAGGCGAGAAAGGAAAGTCCGTGACTGAAACGCTTGGTCAGGCTCGCCTCCAGCGCGTTGTAAGAAGAATTGGCGATGCCTTCGATCAGGCCCGTTGACGAGTACGTGCAGGGAGGAGACGTAGGCGCCAGTGTGCATCCGGAATGAATACGCCGGAAGTCCGCGTTGCTGGAGGTTGAGATCGGGTTTCCGCTGGAGTCGACTCCAGGAATGTAGATCGCCGGATTGGCTTCCACGAAACGCGGCAATTTGGTTCCCTTGGTTCCTACGTAGCCAATTTCGAGCAGAAGATCGGATCCGAGCGATCGTTGCACGTTCAGGTCCCAGTCCTGCGAATAGGGCAGAGGAAGATTCGGAGCCAGCGTCAGGTTGGTCAGCGGGGTTGCGAAAGTGCCGTTGGGCGGCGGGTTGCCAAAGTAGGGGTCGGGAAAATTGAGAAACGTGGTGTTAGTCAGGCTGATCTGCTGAGTCTGCAAGAACGGAGGAGCGCTGATCGGCGACTGCAATGGGCCGCCTTGTCCGGTGTAGTACGGCTCGTGAAAGATTCCATAGGCCGAGGTCACCAGCCACTTTGAGCTCCCGGTCGGGTCCCAGGCGAATCCGACGCGCGGGGCGAATCCCTTCTTGAAGGTTGGAATCAGACCGGCGGGAACGCCCGGATCCCCGGGATAAAGCAGATCTTCGGGCGCATTGGGCATGACCTTGGACTGGCGACCGGGAATCCAAAGCGTCTGCCGGTTGTGGATTTCCGTGTAGGGGAACGGGAGTTCATAGCGCAGGCCGATATTCAAAGTTAGACGCGACGCAGCTTTGTACGTGTCCTGCGCGTAGCCGTTCAGGGAATTGCCGCGGATGCCGCGTGAGAAATCGCCCCGGCCCTGCAGGAAGAACACAGGCTGACCAAACAAGAAGCTGGCGAATGCGTCGGGCGAGACGGGAAAAGGCGCGAAGACAAAGAATCCGTTGCTAGCAATACCCTGCAGCACGTTGACCTGCAGGTGCTGATAACCGCCTCCGAACTTGAGTTCGTGGCGTCCGTGCACCCAACTCAACGAGCCGGAATAGTCAAAGGCATTTTCGTAGGTATCGCGTGGCCCCGTAATCGGATCGCCGATCGTGGTGTAGCCATTCACCTGGATGAACGGAGGACCGATGGCTGCATCCAGGCTCGGTTCGTAGCCAAAGCCAAGGCTGGCGGGAGTCGTGTGATTTTCGCTCTCGCCGTAAAGGAATTTATTGCGCAAGAACGAGAAGCGGAAGACGCCAATCATTGCGGGAGAGAACGTGTGCGTTTCTTGCGCCACGAAATTCTGCGCCCGCTGATCTTGCCCAACGGGGAACCCTGGCACGCTCGCGCCCGATGTGGCGATGGGGTGGAACTCCGTGCCATCGCTGTAGGCATACCGGAAGTTCAAGACGTCGGAGTTCCCAAGGTACTGATCCAGCCGCAGTCCGAACTGATTGCTATCCTGGTGCACGACTTGCGTCGCCGTGTAGACGTTGGTTCCATTGTTGGGCGACGGAAAATAGTTCAGGAGATTCTGCGTGAGGGTACTGATCGAGGACATGTCGAACTGGTTATTGGGATAAGGCTGATTGAGAAAGACATTGAAGAGTTGATTGTTGGGATTGTTGCAAAAGCCGCCGGTGAAACCTTCCGGACAAATTTCCGCAAAATTCCCCTGCCGCTCGGCTTTCGAAGGCACGGTGGATGAATCGGTTTCGCCTTGGCGATTGCGAAAGCCCTCGAAGTATCCGAAGAAGAAGCTTCTGTCCTTGCGGATGGGGGCGCCGAAGGTGCCGCCGAATTGATTTTGCTTAAGAGGCTCGGTGGTCGTGCCAAAGTAGTTGGTGGCATCAAAAACATCATTCCGCAGGAATTCCCACAGCGCTCCGTGGTAGCTGTTGGTGCCCGAGCGGGTGATGATGTTGGTCGTCGATCCCAGCGTATTACCGAACTCAGCGGAGGCGTTGTGAGTGAGAATCTTGAACTCGGTAATAGCATCCACGGGTGGTTTAAGAACGAAGCCGCCGTCCACACCGTTGAAATTGTTGGCTCCGTCGATCAGGAAGTTGTTGGACTCGGGGCGCTGGCCATTCACCGCGTAGGCTTGGCCGTCGCGCAGCGATCCGCCTGCCTCTGCCAGACCCGGGGTAAGAGGCACGACTCCCGGCTGCAGCAGGCCAAGCTGCGTAAAGTTGCGCCCATTGAGCGGCAGGTCAAGCACTTCGCGCTCCGACACCGTCTTGCCCAGACTGGTCACCGTGTTCTGTATGAGTTGAGCGTCGGCTTGCACGTCGACGTGCTCGGTCTCCGCTCCCACAGCGAGGCGGACGGGAATGGTTGCCGTTTCGTTTACGTCCAGTGTAATTCCCTGTTGGATGTAAGTCTGGAAGCCTTTGCCCTCCACCTGCAGCCGGTAATGACCGACGGGCAACTCCAGGATCACGTACTCACCGGTGCGATCTGTCTTCGCGGTACGGGTCAAACCGGTTTCAGTCTGCATGGCGCTGACCGACGCACCTAGTACAGCGGCCCCGGTCGCATCTACGACGGTTCCGCGAATGCTGCCTGAGATTTGTTGTGCAGCGGCACTCCAGCTTAAGCACACTGCCAGCACGGCGAAGATGAGGTTTCTGAAAGTAGTCATAGGCGGTTCAGTTTCTCTTGGCGGTTCGTTCTCGTTATCCAGGGCAGGGGAAATCATGGTTGCGTCGCGCACACGCAGGTGTGTGCACAAGCAGCCGCGTCGGTTAGATTTTTCGTGAACCCCAGTCCACAGAACGAACGAGCAGCGAAACGTTAGCGGAGGCTGCAGATGCACACAATAGCGCAAAAATACTACGAGGCGATCAAGCAGGGAGTCATCGGGAAGGGGGAGATCGTATTCTGCCCATTGCAACTGCGGTTGCAGCGCGGACCGAGATGCGTCGGCCGTCTTGACACTGCGGCCGCAACATCCTGCGTCGCGTTAGTCGGCGGTAACGTCAGTGTGCCGCGGCGGCAGAAATACCCTTCCGTTGAAAACGCGTCAGTTCACCTCCAGCCGGAGCCGCAGTTCGCGCGCGAGAATATCGATGGTGCGAATCTTCTCCGCCACGGGATTCGGAACGTTGGGCACCGACATGGCTAGTTCACAGGAAAGCAACATGGCGGTGAGCGTCTCGCTCATTTGACTGTACATCTGTTCAGCGACCGCGCGGCGAGCGACGCCTTCCTCGCGGCGGCGGCGATGCAGGGCCGAGCGCACCTCGCGCACCAGACGCTCCATTCCCGTGACGCCGAAGTTGACGTATACCGGAAACGCAGTGCCCAGATGTTCGATCATCTGATCGCTTTCCTCGGGCTCGGTCTCGAGCAGAAACTGGTCGATGACGGCGGCGGAATAGGTTTGTTCGCGCAGGCGGGTTGAGCCCGCCTGCAGGGTCTGGGCCCAATGCGTTTCCTGTCCGGTGGCGGCACACAAGGAATCGGCGCATTGCTGGCCGTTGGCTGACGGCGTAATGAGTAGGATCATGCCTTTCCTAATAGCAAGTCTGCCGCCAACTGCGGCGCGCTGAAAATACGGCGGTTAGCGGCGTCGGCGGCAGAACAACTTCCCTTAACGGAACCTCCGTCCCACGAGCAGGTTCAAGATTGAAATTCGTGAGCCGCATAGTCTTTCAGTTTGCGATAGAGGGTTGTCTTGCCGATGCCTAATAGACGGGCGGCTTGCAGTTTGTCGCCATTGAGTTCGGTGATCGCGCTCAGAATCGTGTTCTTCTCCAGTTCTGCCATGGGAATAATCTTTCCGTGACCGTTGCCATTTCCATTCCCATTCGACGTCTCAGGAAGCGGCAGGTTTGCAATTTCCCGAGGCAGATCGGTGGTGTGGATGAGGGGACCGCTGGTGAAGGCGTACGTCCGCTCGAGACAGTTTTCCAGTTCGCGGACGTTCCCCGGCCAGTCGTAGGCCAGCATGGCTTTCAGCGCTTCGTCACTGAGCATTTTTTCCAGCCCGGAAGTTCGCGTCATGCGGTCCAGGAAGTGACCGATCAGCAGCGGGATGTCCTGGCGGCGCTCACGCAGCGCAGGGATGCGCAGGCTGAGCACGTTGAGGCGGAAGTAGAGATCGCGCCTGAACTCGCCCTGCATCACGGCGTGTTCCAGATCGCGATTGGTGGCGGCTAGAATGCGCACGTTGATCGGTACCCGCCGAGTGCTGCCCACCGGGCGAATTTCCTTCTCCTGAATGGCCCGCAGCATCTTTGCCTGCAGGTCGACGGGGAGTTCTCCAACTTCGTCGAGAAAGATGGTTCCACCTTCAGCCATCGCCATGAGCCCGTCTTTGGATTGGTTGGCTCCGGTGAAAGCGCCTTTGACGTAGCCGAAGAGTTCACTCTCAATCAGGGTCGGCACGAGCGATCCGCAGTCGACCGGGATGAATGGCTTGTCGCGAAAGGGACCGGAATAGTGAATGGAGCGCGCGACCATCTCCTTGCCGGTTCCGCTCTCACCCAGAATCAGCACCGGGTGCACGCTGTTGGCGGCCTTGGCGATGATGCGATAGAGCTTTTCCATCTCGGGGGCGCGGCCGACGATACCGCCGAATCCCTGCTTGGACTTCACCTTCTCGCGCAGCAGACGGTTCTCCGACTTGAGCTTCAGGTGGGTGGCCACACGCTCCAGCAGAAGCTTCAATTCGTCGAGGCTGAACGGCTTAGTCACATAGTCATAGGCGCCATTCTTCATGGCCTGCACCGCCGACTGTACGGTGCCGTAACCGGTCACCACGATGACGATGGCTTCGGGACGGCGCTCCTTGATACGCCGCAGCGCATCGAGTCCGCCTGCGCCGGGCAGGCGCAAGTCGAGCAGCACGGCATCGAAAGCCTGCGTATCGAGAAGGCGGTAGGCGTGCTCGGCGGAATCGGCCGTGTAGGCCGTGTATCCCAGGGACTGCGCGACCTCGCGGCAGGCCTCGCGGATCGATCGTTCATCATCCACGATGAGAAGGTTAAGAAAATTGGCGGCTTCGATTTGCGGAGTGGCGGCTATCGGGCTGAAAGCAGCAGACGTCATGGCGTTCATTCCTCTTCTTGGTTTCCTTTTGGTATGAGTACTCCCCGGTTCGTCTCGGGATGAAAACTTTGGATCTCTTTGGAACTGAGAACTGCCTCCGGGACCAGCGGCAAAAGCACGCTCACGCGCGTGCCGCGGGCCGGTGCGCTCTCCACGTGGATCAAGCCACCATTGGTGGTCACGATGTCATGAACCGTGGCCAGTCCCAGGCCCGTGCCCTTACTGACCTTGGTGGTAAAAAAAGCCTCGAACAGATGGGTGCGCGTAGCCTCATCCATGCCGCTACCGTTGTCGGCCACAACGAAGAGCGCGCATGGAAGCGAGGCCGCGGTGCTGATCGCTGGTTTCATCTCAGTGAGTACTTGCACTTTGCAGTTGCTGGTTTCAACCGTGATCTGGCCGCCTCCGGGCATCGCGTCGCGCGCGTTGAGCACCAGGTTGAGCAGAATCTGCTGGCATTGCGTGGGATCCATCTTGATCAACCCAAGATTGCGATCGAGTTGGAATTTCAGTTCGATGTTCTCCCCGATCAGGCGAACCAGCAGGTTGCGCATGCCATCCGCGATCTCGTTGAGGGAGAGCAGGCGGGGCTCACTATTGGTGGGACGCGCCACCGCGAGCAACTGCCGCACCAGGCCCGTGGCCTGCATGCCGGCTTTTCGGATCTCTTCGGCGTACTTGCGCACGCGATGACACGGCTCCAGATGGGCCATGAGCAGATCGCAGTAGAGCAGCACTCCGGTCAACAGATTGTTGAAGTCGTGAGCCACACCTCCGGCCAGGCGACCCACGGCTTCGAGACGCTCGGCCTGCCGCAGACGCTGCTCGGCCTCGTGGTTTCGCAGAGCGTCTTCAGCCATGACCAGAGCCGAGTCGAAGTTTCCGTTCGTGCCCGCCACGCGCCATGCCGTCCAGCGCACCGGCCGGCTGTTCGTTCCCGTCGTCCGGGAATCGATCTGAAAACTGTCGCGTTGCCGCGCGAAGAGTTCCGCCAGGAGCCGTTCCGCGTCGGCCCGACCTTCAGGAGGAATGAGGTCTCCGAATCTGGCGATGCCGGAACTGTCGCCCAGCATCTGCTCCAGCGCCGAATTCAGCGCGACGATGTTGCCCGCGCGCTGGCATTGTGCCAATGCGAATGGGGCGTTTTCAAAAAGAGGATTCAGTTCCGATTTCGAATCCTGCGGAGTCCACGTAATTTCAGCAGCAGTGCTCATACCCCTACTTTGCGCGGGTTGATTCCCGGAAGGATCCAGTTATCCCAGTGCCCGAGACCTTGGTTTTCCCGAAATGAGAATTTGGGATTGCCGCTTCGCAGCGATCAATCCGTTTCGAGCCCCACTATAGAGAGTGAGGTAGGTAGGTGCGAAAGGGCAGATGTCACTAAAACGGGGAATTCTTTCTGTGGAAAACTCGGCCCGAAGGGATTAGCGGTCGGCGCGGGCCGGTTGGGTAGCCGCAACGTAAGCCGGCTCGCTCAGGCGGAAGGTGAGGCGGCGGCCTTTTTCGAGACGAATTACGGCAGTCGAATCGTCACTTTGCGGACCTTCGCTTGTCGCGACGTGGGCATCGCCGGCGTTCCCCTGCACGAAGAGGCTGGACGTTTGAATCGGGAGAGTCGCCCCTGCGAGGTGAATCGAATCAAGAGTCAGGCGGACAGAACCGCGATTGCGCTTCAGATTGGATGCCCGAGTGGACTCCACTCGACCCGAAACGGTCACGCCGCGCGGCACTAGCTTATTGCCTTCAACCACAACGGGCTCGTCTACAACAGCCTCGAAAGCGAGGTTGGCGTCCGGATTCTCGGCGGAAATGAAGTTCTTCAATCGCACGGTCAGCAGGGTGCCGACTGGGAGATTCTGGGAATCTTGAAAAGGAAGACCCGTTTCCGGGTTCAGGGTACTGCCCAGAGGCGCCGCAGTATCCGCTGGATGGGCGGCTGTTACCACTTCGTGAAAGGGGACGGAGTGCGGATCCGCGTGAGTGGCAGCGTCATCACTTTGCAGCCCGACCGGACGGGCGCACCCCGCCGTCCATACCAAGGCCAGCAACATCGGCCAAATAGTCAGACCGTAGGGTCTGCGGAACCGACTCATCAGAAGTATCCTCGCCCGCGTTTCTTCGACAAGGAAGTGGCAACCCGAATACCAGACACAGTCTCACTAAATCAATGACTTGGCGATGGCACTTTAGGGTAGGTCGTGTAGATTCTTCCCTTCGGGGAGTTTGTTCCCACTTCTCTCGGAACCGCGCCCAGCACTGCAACGGTTCAATGACTACTCAACAATTGCAGCACTTTGGCAGTGGTGTCGGTCTCACCCAACCGGGGGAAAATCTTCTCGACGGAATGGCGGTGCGCGTCCGCGTCCCGGTCCGTCATGGCATCGGTGACCAGCACGACGTTATATCCCAAATCGTAGGCGCTGCGCGCCGTTGATTCCACACCGGCACTCGTCGAGATACCAGCCAGAAAGACTTGGGTCACGCCCCGCCGGCGCAAGTACTCATCCAAATCAGTGCCGATGAACGCACCCACTCGTTGCTTAGTAACGGTGTAATCGTCGGGGTGCTGCTCCAACTCAGGAACCAGCTCGGTCCAGTCCGGCGGAAACGAAAACTTGGGACTTCCGGCCTCAGTGCGGCCCGGAGCCCTGCCCGTCACGTTGACCAGAACGACCGGCAGACCTCGTCCGCGAAACGCACGTGCGAGTTGGGCAGCTCGGCCGATGATCTCACCCGCAGGGTGCACGGTCGGCAAACCGGCAATGCCTTTTTGCAAGTCAATCACGACCAAGGCAGCGTTGGTATCGAGTTTGGTGAGAGGCATGGTTCGTCCTTTCGGTGGTGGCGGCACATCGTGCCGGGTTTCGCTCAGGGGTCAGTTGGCTTGTTTCGAGGCAAATCGCACGCTCGACATTGTGCTGATGGCAACGATGCCCGCGAAGAAAATGACGAGTGCTGCGGTGTCTCCGCCCGAGATCTTTCCGACTCGAAACAGGATATAACCGACGACCAGATTCAGTAGCGCCCAGACCACGTTCACGGTCGGCGATGACAATCCCTGTCCCGGAGGGTCAGCGAAAGGCGTCGGGAAACGGTCGCCAGAGATGCCATGCACGAAATGAGGCACGACATTCGCGAGGAACATTCCGGCGAAGAAACAAGCGATGTAGTTCCACCAGTTCACTGTGGTTTTCCTTTCGGTTGGGGGAGAAGAAGGGTCATATTGCCGGTTCCTGCGCGTCGGGAATGAGGTCTATCTCGCGCCCCGGCAGCAGACCCTTCTCCAGGTAGATCGGCCGCATGACCGCCCTGACTTTCGGCAGCTGGAACGTGAACCATAGCGAGCCGACGACGCAGAATCCGCCCGTAATGATGACGGTATGGGGCGCTCCTATCCGGTGCGCCAGCGTGCCAGCCAGCAGGCTGCCGAAGGGCGCCGAGCCGAAAAAGGCCATCGTGTAGTAGCCCATCACGCGAGCGCGTTTGTCTTCGGGCACGAGCGACTGGATGATCGTATTGCTGACGGCCGCTCCCTGCATCAACCCAAAACCGACGAGCACCATCAGCACAAGCGATAGCCACAACGTATGCGACAGGCCGAAGAGAATCAGCGCGCCTCCCAGCAACGCGGCCGCAATCTGAAGCATGCGTGTCAGACCGACGACTGACTTGCGAACCGCCAGGGAAAGACCCGATGTGAGCGCGCCGATTCCTGACCTCCCGTGAGCCAGCCGAGGGTATGCGGACCGCCATGCAGCACCTGGCCGGCGAAGATCGGCAATAGGACCGAATACGGCCAGCCCATCAGGCTGAGAAGCGCAAACATCAGAAGAATCGTGCGGACGGGGCGAAATGTACGAACATAGTCCCATCCCTCGCGCATTTGTTCGAGCATGCTGGTTGCGTGACGGCGGACAGGCAAGGGCCTGATGCGCATCAGCAACAGGGATGCGATCACGGCAAAGTAGCTGACGCCGTCGATCAGGAAGCACCAGCCTTCGCCGACGGCAGCGATCACCAGGCCAGCGATGGCCGGGCCGATGAGCCGGGCGCCGTTTGCCATCGAGGAGTTGATGGCGATGGCGTTGCTGAGGTCGTCACGATCTTCAACCATCTGTACGAGGAAGGATTGGCGCCCCGGCATATCGAAGGCATTGATCAGGCCCTGGAACGCGATGAGGGCGATGATCTCCCAGAGGGTGATGACGTGCGCCAGGGTGAGCGCGGCCAAGGCAAGAGACTGGACAGCAGCAGCGGCTTGGGTCCACACCAGCAGCTTGCGCCGATTGAGGCGCTCGACCCAAACGCCGGCGAACGGCCCCAGCGCAAACGAAACAATCTGCCCCGCGAAGCTAACCACGCCCAGCAGCAGCGCCGAATGAGTCAGTCGATAGACCAGCCAGCTCGTCGCCAGCCGTGTCATTCAGGTGCCGATCACCGAGATGCCCTGACCAAAGAAGAAGAGCTTGAAGTTGCGGTGGCGCAACGCTCGCCAGGCGTGTGACAGTGAACCTCCTGGGAGAGGGTTCTCCGGTATATTCGAGCTGACTTCGGCCTTGTTCACGAGCTGCGTTTGTCCCTCATTGCGGGTCACTTTCCGCCAAGCGCTTGATGATGTCGCCAGCCTTGAACAGTGTTTCCCGATCCTGTTCATCGAGCTGGGCGATGGCCTGCGCCAGCCACGTCCGTTTTGCATCCTTGGCATGGTTACGCACGGCGGCGCCTTTGGCGGTTAGCTGAATATTCAGTTGCCGACCATCGGTTGGATGCGGCCTGCGCTCGACCATTCCCATTTCCTCAAGCGCGGCGATGGTGGCGCCCATGGACTGCGGTTTCATGCCTTCCGCACGCGCCAGGTCGGCGGTCGTTGCAGGCCCGTCTCTCGCGAGGCGCGACATGACGGCGGCCTCGGTCAAGGACAGCTCATGCGAGGCGGCCGCCGCACGCACGCGGCGTACCAACAGCCCAATGGCTTGGGTAAAGTCAATTACAGCGATTTCAAGGGTTTTTCGTGGCATTGCGATCTCATCTTACATAATAAACAGTCAATCTTGCAAGTTTACCTTGTAAGATTGTCTGTTCATATGAAGGACTTGATTAGAGCCTGGTGAGGCTCTCGCCGCTCTTGCGTACGGCAGCCGGCGTCCCACCGGGCTGGCCGGTCAACCGCGTGCAGAAAAAAACGGAGGACGGGTAAACCGCCCTCCGTGTCAGTTTTCGCGCAAGACCTCGAGCGCCCTCGTTACTGCTTCTTCACCGGCTTCTTGGCCGCCGGCTTAGCGGTTGTTTTCTTGGCACTTTCGCGACCGCCGATCAGAGTCAAAGCATCGGTGGAGTTGAAGGGGAACACGCGAGTCGAGGATTGGCCAGTCGTGCTCAAAGTGACGTCGACACGCCGATTGCTCGCCATCCTGATCACGACGATGTTCTTGATGATCCGTGCCCGCTCTTCTGAGCTTAGATCGGGGTTACCCTCCACTGCCTCCTTCACCTGATCAGTGGTCAGGTTGTCTTCCTTGCCAAACGCTTTGGTGTCGATATTTGCCTCAGGAACGCCCTGTGCAACCAGGAAGCCCTTGACGGTGTTGACGCGACGCTCGGTGAGCGCCTGATTGTATTCCACGGAGCCACGATGATCAGCGTGTCCTCCGAGAATCAAGTGCGCGTCCGGCTTGGCCTCAAGATATTTCTTGAAGTCGGTAGCCAGCGCAATCAACGTCTTCTGTTGGCTGGGCAGCAGACCGCCTTTGAGATCGTTCGGCCGGGGATGGTCGACCACAAAGTAGATGCTGTGCAGAGCGAGCCGCGACTCCAGCGCCTTGTCGACCGCCGGAGGCGGCGGGTTTTCCAGCGTGACTTGCGTCGACGCTTGTCCCGTCAAACCACGTGAGTCGGTACAGGTCGCGGTGACCGTCACCGGACCAGCGGGAGCTCCGGCGGTGCTGAGGGTCGCAGTACTGCCGCTGCCAGAAACCGTTCCGGCAGTGGACGTCCAGTTCGCAACGGAAACGGGAACGCTGTCAGGGCTGGTGCAATTGGCCGACAGATTGACGCTTCCGCCGGTAACGAGGTCCGAAGGATTCGCGGACAACGACATGGTCGGAGGATTCTTCGGGGGCAGCGGCTTGATCGTATAGCTCGCCGAGCAACTCGCTTCGTTGTTCTTCCTGGCTTTCGCGTCGGTGACGTGCGCGGTGATGGTGTAGCTGCCCGGAGCCGCGCCGTTGGTGTCGATGCTGGCGGCGGTATCTTTTCCCGTTACCGTGCCGCCGTTGCCGCTCCAACTGTAAGTGACAGTGTGCTTCGGATTGAAATTGCTGGCCGTGACATTAGCCGTGATCGGTTCGCCGACCAATACTTCGGTCGGCTGGACCGTGCAGGCCGCCGCGGGAACCAGTTCCGGCGCTCCGCCCCAGTTCATCACAACACCGGTTCGCAGTCTCGCGCCATTGAACTCCGGACGCCGCAGCTGCGGCAATTCCGGAGGAGCGTAATTCGCGAAGTTATGAAGCGCAAAGACGTAGTCGGCTCCGAACACCCGCCAGGAAAACCTCTTCCCGAAGGGAACATCCAGGCCGCCGCCAAGAATCACACCAATTCCATTGCTGGTGATGAATCCATTGTCGGTTGTCACTCGATTGAACGTGCCCAGGGCGTGAATGAAAACCGCCATGCTGTCAGTACGCACGATAAACCTTGGTCCGCCGCCCGCAGTCCATTCGGAGGAAGCGTCACCAGAACTCGTACCACGGTTGTAGCCGGCGTCGCCCTCGAAACCGAAATGCCGGTCGAAATTGTAGGTCAAGGCGCCGCCGAGCCCCTTCGCCATTCCTGGAAGGTTAATTTGCGATGGGCTGCTGGGAGTGCTGCCGGGCGCTGGGGCGATGGAGCCGGGATCCAGGTATTGATATCCTGCAAAGACGTCCCACTTCGGGTTGGAATCGCTCTGAGCGAGCGCGAATGAAGAGATCAAAACCACTGCAATCACGACTGACAGGCCAGCCAGAAACCGGCGGCATGCGCGTGGGGTGCTGTTTAAAGTCATCGAATCCTCCAAAGGATGTACTGGTTCCCGGGTGCCTGTACAACGAGACCTCTACGGGGAAAAAGATATAGCAATATGGGTATACGACGAGGCCTGCTTGCCTAGGAACTGTAAATTCTACCGTACCCCAGCTTAAAGCGAAAGCGTAGACTCGGAGTATTGCCCCAAGAAGGCAACCCTACGGCTTCGTTCCGTTTCAAAGTGAAATTCCGAACGGACGAATGGATGCCTGCTCACAGGGCCATCCAGACCTTGCCGGGTAGGAAGGTGGCCGCGTATCGTGGGGATTCGATCGGATTGAGGGTTCGATCCGGGATTGGACGTAAGAGTGACCGACCGAGCACCTGGAGCAAGAGCAACCCGATGAGCCACGAAAAAATACTGATTGTCGAAGACGAAGAGAACGAGCGGTCGGGACTGGCCGAACTGGTGACTTCCTGGGGCTTTCGCGTGGAGACGGCCCGCGACGGCGCCGAGGGCTTGGACAAAGCCACGCAGTGGTCCCCGTCGATCGTTATCACCGATCTCAAAATGCCGCGCATGGGCGGGATCGAACTGCTGGAGCATCTTGCCGAACAAGCCACGACGATTGCGGTCATCCTGGTCACCGCCCAGGGAACAATCGAAAGCGCCGTGCAGGCCATGCGCATGGGCGCTTACGACTACCTCACCAAACCGATCGACACCAACCGCCTGCGGACGATGCTCGGTAACGCTTGTGCCCTGCTCGGCACCCGCGCAGAACTGGAAGCGACTCGCCGCAGATTGCGGGACGCAGGCTCACTGGGACGTCTCAACGGCGCCTCACGCAAAATGCAGGAAATCTTCCGCCTCATCGAGATGGTTGCGCCCAGCACGGCGTCGGTGCTGATCACGGGCGCCAGCGGTACGGGCAAAGAACTGGTTGCACGCACCATCCATGAACTGAGTCCGCGCAAAGACCGACCATTCGTCGCCATCAACTGCGCGGCCATTCCCGAGGCGCTCTTGGAGAGTGAGCTCTTCGGACACGAGCGGGGCGCGTTCACGGGGGCCGTCCGCGAGAAGGCGGGGCTGATGGAGACGGCCGACGGAGGGACGCTGCTCCTCGACGAGGTCGGAGAGATGCCGCTGCCGGCGCAGGCGAAACTCCTGAGGGCGATCGAGACACGGCAGATCGTCCGCGTGGGAGGGGTACGTCCGCGCCCGGTGGAAGTGCGGTTCGTGTCGGCGACCAACCGGGATCTCGAGCAGCTCATCGAGGCGCGGGCCTTCCGGCGGGACCTCTTCTTCCGGCTCAACGGCATCTCG
>PMUM01000014.1 GCA_003166855.1 Acidobacteriaceae bacterium
CGCCCACGTCAACAACGTCGAAAGCTATAATCCCGCGACCGACACCTGGACGGAGGAGGTGCCTCTGCTTGCTGAGAAGTCCACCCCCATAGCTGGGTTGATCGGAGGCTGGATTGTGGCCGCGGACGGATATACCGACCGGGGAGACACCGGAGACACCGAAGCCTACAACCCTTCCGCCAGTGCGTGGAAGAGCGTCGCGCCCGACCCCACTCCCCGGGATGGCGAGTGCGGCGGCTCCATCGGTGGACAACTGTACGTGGCCAGTGGCAACAATAATGGGCCGGTCGTGACCCTGACCGATTCATTCAATGCCCTCAGTAATACTTGGACGAGGCTGGCAGACATTCCGCAGGCCACCTTGGAACCCGGTTATGCGGTGTATAAGGGGAAGCTGTACTGCTTCGGCGGGGCAGGCACCTGGCTGGGTCCGCCCCTTAACAACGTGCAGATCTATCAGCCGTAGGAGCGGAGTAGCCACGCCTTCTGCGGAAGTAAGACAAATTGCAACCAACAGCAGTCGCCAGAAATCTGGGCGACTTTTGTTAGGCCTCGACCCTCAGAGTCCCTGTTCCGAGCATTTTGAGTGTAATGGCGAGTGGCTGTTGAAAAACTCGTTCCCACAAAATTCTCGAAAATAAAATTGCGTTAGGAAGCTCTACAAACGACTTCCTTAATTTTCAAGGCATTTTGTATCCCCAGACTTTTCACTGTTTGGGAGGAAACTGGACTTTTTCAACACCCACGCGATGTTTCAACAGTAACCCTCTTTGAAATATCGTTAACTCCGCGGCTTTCATTGACTTGGCGGTCTCACACACGTAAGATTCGCGCCAGTGATCGGCCAAACCATCTCGCACTACCGCATCGTGGAGAAGCTCGGCGGAGGAGGGATGGGCGTCGTTTACAAGGCCGAGGACACCGAGTTAGGCAGGTTTGTCGCGCTAAAGTTTCTGCCCGAGGATCTGGCGCGCGATCCGCAGGCTCTGGAGCGCTTTCGGCGGGAGGCCAGAGCCGCTTCGGCGCTGAACCATCCCAACATTTGCACGATTTACGAGATCGGCAAGAGCGGCGAGCAGTCTTACATCGCGATGGAGTTTCTTGATGGCCAAACCCTGAAGCACCGCATCGCAGGACAGCCACTCGACAACGAAACACTTCTTTCTCTAAGCATCGAGGCTGCCGATGCGCTGGACGCGGCGCACGCGAAGGGTATTGTGCATCGCGACATCAAGCCAGCCAATCTTCTCGTCACCGAGCGCGGACACGCCAAGATTCTGGATTTCGGTCTGGCCAAGATGCAGATGGCCGGCCGTGCCAGAAGCTCCGATAACACGCTGACGCGCAGTTTCCATGACCAGCAATTGACGAGCCCTGGTTCGACGCTGGGCACGGTGGCTTACATGTCGCCGGAGCAGGCGAAAGCGCAAGAGCTGGATGCGCGCAGCGATTTGTTTTCGTTCGGGGCGGTGCTCTACGAAATGGCGACGGGCGCGTTGCCATTCAGGGGCGGGAGTTCGGCAGAGATCTTCAAGGCCATTCTTGATGCCACGCCGCCGCCGCCGACCCGGCTCAATCCGGATGCGCCCGCGGAATTGGAGCGCATTGTCAGCAAGGCGCTGGAAAAGGATCGAAATCTCCGCTACCAGAGCGCCGCCGACTTGCGCTCAGACCTGACACGGCTGAAGCGAGACCTGGACTCGGGCCGGGCGTCAGCCATTCGTGAGCCCGTGACCTCGGAGTCGGGCAGCCGGACTTCGGATCAGATTCCTGCTGCGTCGCCCGCAGCGTTGCCAGCCACATCGCGCAAGCTTCTGGTCTTTGGACTGGCTGCGGTTGTGGTGGTCGGGGTAATAGGCACAGCGCTGTACTTGATGCGCGGAGGGTCAGGAGCAAAGAAGATCGACTCGGTTGCGGTGCTGCCCTTCGTAAACGCAACCGCCGATGCGAACGAAGAATACCTCAGCGACGGATTGACTGAGAGCCTGATCGGTACCCTGTCGCAGGTTCCGGATCTCAAAGTAATGGCGCGAAGCACAGTCTTCCGGTTCAAGGGAAAGGACGAGGATCCGCAGAAAATCGGGCAACAGCTGCAAGTCAGTGCGGTTCTGATCGGCCGCATTACCCAGCATGGCGATGAAGTGGGAGTGCAGGCTGACCTAGTGAGTACTACGGACGGGAGCGAACTTTGGGGATCGCATTACGAGCGAAAGGCGGCGGACATCACCCAACTGCAAGGCGACATTGCGCGCGACATCTCAAAGCGCTTGCGGGTACAGTTGAGCGGAGAAAAACAGCAGCGATTAGGCAGTGCCGGGACTACGAATCCGGAGGCTTACCGGCTGTATCTGGAAGGTCGGCAACTCTGGTACGGACGCACCACGGAGGGGTTGAAGAAGAGCATCGATTTATTTCAACAGGCGATTACCGCCGATCCCAACTACGCTCTTGCTTACGCCGGGCTGGGCGAGACCTACGACGTGATCCCGAGTTACCGGGCGGGCATTACCTCGCGGCAGGCGGGATTGCTGGCGGATGCGGCTACGCGCAAGGCGATTGAATTGGATGACTCCCTGCCGGAGGCACATGTATCGCGCGCTGATTTCTTAACTTGTGCCTGGAAATGGCGCGAGGCCGAGCAGGAGTATCGGCGCGCCATCGAGTTAGACCCGAACAGCGCCGCCGCGCATTATTTGTACGCCTTTAGCCTTCTCGTTCCCGAGAAGCGATTCGACCAGGCGTTCGAGGAGTTCCGTGTCGCACTGGCGCTGGACCCTCTTTCTCCCATCATGAATACGAACTATGCAACTGCGTTGATGGATGCGCACCGCTTCCCGGAGGCGCTCGCGCAGTTTCATAAGACGATCGAGCGCGATCCAACATTCGGACCGGCGCATCACAAGCTATCGGAGTTGTTAGCCGCGACCGGCGATTTCACGAATGCAGTGAGCGAGTTGAAAAAGTTCGCCGCTACACCCGGATCGTGGAATGGGGACGCGAAAGGTTTTCGTGATCTGGCAGTCACCGCTTTCAATCAGCCGGAACAGACCACCTGGGCGGCTTTGGCTCTCTCGGTTACGGGCGACCGGAACCGGGCGCTCGACTATCTGGAGAAAGCGGCTTCCAGCCAGGAAATTGAAGTGATTCTCTGCCTCCGTTATCCCTCGTTTGACCCGATCCGTTCCGATCCGCGATACAAGGCCCTGGTAGGGAGATTGGGCTTGCCGGAGTAAATGGATCTTCCGGCGCCTATTCGAGCGCAGAGCACTGTTTGGTCCTCAGGTTTAGTCTTCCGCCTGGAGGATCAACTT
>PMUM01000053.1 GCA_003166855.1 Acidobacteriaceae bacterium
AGCTAAAAATGCTCTGCATTATGTTCTTAAAAACATAAACCGTAGATATATGCCTCGCTCTTTCCGACTCTGGCCGAGATATTGGAAATGGTGTAGACAGGTTCTCCGAGTTCCAAAAGTGACTTGAAACCCAGAGCTAGAGTTTCTTAGCTTGCTCTGGGGTTAGTCTTGTTAAGGTGGGAGGGGAATATGGCTTTTTCTTCATCATCCTGAAATACGATCTCCATGATTTCTCGCTCCATGACCCGGATTTTGTCACACATTCCAATTGCGCTAATCAGCTAACTGATTCTGTTACGAATCCGAACGCTGAAATTAGGGATCGCGCGACTCGCGCAATAACATCGGATTTCGACAGGCTCCGAGACCTGTGGTGCTGCTCCGGGTGAGAAGTCTTCCAGGCTATTTGATTCCTTCCCGATGTAGTTACATGTGGCGCGTCCTTCGGAAACTGATGCGAAAATGTGCGATCGCTTTTTAACTCGGCCAGACGCTCCTCCACAAATGTAATATCGCGATCCGGACGCGCCACGAAGACNNTCTGGAAGATCGACCGCTTTGGAAGATCCCTGAAGCACCTCGTCAACGCGCTGGCAGAGCTCGCAGCCCTTGGGGTTGCTTTCATCAGTCTTCGCGACAACCTCGACCTGAGTACGCCTTCCGGTCGGCTGATGTTTCAGATCATCGGCGCAATGGCCCGGAGCACATATGACCGTAGACGAAATGGAGCAGAGGTTTCAGGACTACAGCGCGCGGATCGAGCGAATCCTTAACCTTTTCGATGACCGCGGTAGGATTTCGCGGGAGCGGACGGAGGAAGCGCAATCCATGTTTCGAGCGCTGAAAAGAAGACTTGCAGGCAGAGTATACCCCACATTTCCTTTTTGAAGTCCGTGTGAGTAGCCGTATGATAGAACCAACGCCAGCATCCATGCGGCTTTGATAGCAACACAGACTCTGCGGAGGCCTCGACCCAATGGCTGAGAAGCAAAACCAGCCTTTTCAGCTCTCTTTCAATCCCTCGTTGAGAGTCGATTTCCAGGGATCGCGGGTTACTTCCGACAGCGGCTTGCTGCTGGTGCGCGAGTTGGATGAACGCCTGGGGTTGAGTTCGCTCATCGCTGAGCACCTCACAGGCGACCGGCGCAAGAACATCCAGTTACCACTCCCCGATCTGTTGCGACAGTCCATCTACAGTCGGCTGGCGGGATACGAAGATGGGATGGGTGTAAAATCGGCACCGTGTTTGAAGTCAAAAAAGAGATTCCGGGTTAAAGGCATAATTTCGAAAATAAACTTCTGTGCGTTCGTGTTGATCGCATCTTCTTTGTTTTTCGCGCAGCAGCCTGCGCGCACACTCACAAAGGCGCCACAAGATCCGCCGGCACAACCGCAAAGCCCTCAGCCGACGACACCGCAGGAAAAGCCTGCGGAACAGCCCGGCACGGCTACACCGCCGGAAAAGAGTGCGGCCGCAGAGTCCGCGAAGCTTCCCGGCATCCCGAAGGACCCAAAGGGCTATGCCTGGAATATGCTCAAGACGGCCGCCGAGGGAGACAAGACCGCCACTCGAGCTAACGCGATACGTGTCCTCGGCCTCATCCCGAAGAATGCGCGCGCCCAGCAGATGGCGGAAAAGGCGCTGAAGGATGACAAGCCCGAGGTGCGTTCCGCTGCGGCAACGGCACTCGGCGATATGCAAGCCCGCTCCAGCATTCCAAAGCTCAAAGACGCGCTGGCGGATGACGAGCCTGCGGTCGTCCTCTCCGCTGCACACGCACTCGATCTCATGCACGATGATTCTG
This sequence comes from Acidobacteriaceae bacterium, assembly GCA_003166855.1. Taxonomy (GTDB): domain Bacteria; phylum Acidobacteriota; class Terriglobia; order Terriglobales; family Acidobacteriaceae; genus Sulfotelmatobacter. Next base: position 1,806 of record PMUM01000053.1, read on the forward strand.
CTTTCGAGGTCTACTACGAAGTCCTGACCGGACAGCGAAAGACATCGAAAGGCTTGATTGCCTCTCAAATCGCCGTTTTGAAAGATCCCAAGAAACTGGCGCTGCTCGGGTTCGAGGAAGGTATCGGCTTCGTTCCCTTCGCCGGCATGGGCTGGGAAGCATATCGCCGACTTACAAAAACTGATCCGTCGCCCGTGCGCGCCGCTGCCGCGGAGGTGCTAGCGAAAGACCCCGACCCGGACAGTGGAAAGGCGATCGGCGACGCTGCCACCGACGATAAGAACTGGCTGGTTCGCTCCGCGGCGCTGGAAGCCTTGGCAAAGCGTGGAGACCCGTCGTTACTTCAGCCCGCAGAACTGGCAATGTCCGACGACAAGGAAGCGGTGAAATTTACTGCCGCCGCAACCGTACTGCATTTGCTGGATGTCCAGGCTGCCCCGAAAGCCGGAAAAAAGAGGAAGTAAGCTAAGTAAAGTCCTTAGCGCCTTCATCACGTCTTTCTGGGACCGATAAGGGACGGTCGACCTGACGATGATCGAGGCCGACGATGTGCGGGACCTGCAGGATTTGCAGGCGCTCCGGATGTAAGCGCAGTGACGGTCGCGCTGTTCGGCGCTGCGGCGCCGCAGATGCTCAGGGCTGAACCGACTTTGCTTTTGTACCGGCGCGGTCGTAACCGGAGCGGGGTTGGCATCCGTATACTCCAGTGAGCCCGGAGGAACACCGCCTACTCGCCGCAGGCGCGGGGACGCGGTGAGCGCAACTTCGGGACCTGGCAGGGAGGTTTGCCGCAAGAACTGCGGCTGGCCGGGATCACGACGCTGGAAGCGGCGAATGCGTTTTTGCGGGAACACTACATGGCCGAGTTCAACCGCCGTTTTC
>PMUM01000086.1 GCA_003166855.1 Acidobacteriaceae bacterium
GTTGGCGGGGGCTTTGGGGTTGACGCCGAAATCCCAGACGTAGAGGTTCATGCTCTCGCTGCCCGTCGTACCATCTTTTCCCATCATTTCGACCAGGGCATATTCTCCAGGGGTGAGACTTTCGGTGGGGGTAAGTTTTAGCCAGCCGCCGCTGACGCGGGTGATCGTGGTCTTGGCGACGTGCTGCTCCTGGCTGATTTTGCCGGTAACCTGACGTTTGACGTCGCCAACGATTCTCTTGCCACCTTTAACCTCCATGCGGACGATGTGGAAGCGGTCGAAGGGGACGACCGGTCCCTCGGGTTGTTGCGGCTGCTGGGGACCCTGTGCCGAGCGGGTGGAATCTTTGGGCGGTGCGGGTTGATCGGGATGAGTGGGGTCGTCGTCGATCTTGATGTAGAGCGCGGGGAAGTCAACGTGAGCCTGGATGGGAGAATGGGCGCCATCGAGTTCGATGGATTGTTTCATGCCGGCGATGGGATTGATGGCGCCGCGCAGGATGTTGGCTTTGGTGTTGCGGACGACGTCGCCGACGGTCTGCTGGACTTCGACGATCTGGGATTCGCCTTGAAAACTGTCGAGGAGAAATACGCCTGAATCTTCGGGCAGGCGGAGGCCGGGGGCGACTTGCGGGAGCTGGGCTTCCTCGCGTTCGCTCTGCTGCTCGATTTCCTTGTCGAGTTGGGCGGCTTCGGGGACGGAGGATCCGGCAGTGCGTTCCTTCTCGTATTTCTCGGTGGCGGGCCAGTCGACCAGCGAGGTGGGGAGTTCTTCCCAGTCATCGCGCTCGGCGCTGAAGTAGCGGACGCGATCGCCTTTGACTTCATACTTGGTGATGGATTGGTAGGAGCCGTCTTTGAGGATAAGGCGGCGTGCGAGATCCTGGGTTGGGGAGGGGCGAGGCAAAAAAAGGAATGCGGTCAGAATGAGGATCACAGCGCGGAATTGATGGCGGGAGCGCGGGTGCGGGCGGCGGGACATGAGATCACCCCATTATCAACTGTTGGAGTTGGCTTCGCCAATGGTGGTTGTACGGATCGAACCCCAACCTTCCGTTGCGCTGGGACGGCTGAAAATCCCCACTTCTCGCGCAAAGTGCGCGCGAGAAATGGGGCACCCGCCGTTGCCGATCTGCGCCAGATCCTTCCTCCGCCTGAAAAACGGCTCCGTCAGGATGACGCCTGTTGGTAGAGTGCGAGGTTGTCGGGGATTCACCCGATGAACGGGAGGATGGCTGATATAGTATGCTGTTGCTCGCGAGCGCCAACGCCCCAAACAATGAAACGAACTTCTCTTCTGTCGGTTTTCTTATCTTCTTTTTTATTGTGCATGAGTGCCGCTCTGGGCCAATCGGGGCCGGCGCCGTCCGCGGCTGCGGCGAACGCGCAGAGCGGCCAGCCGGTTTCGTACGCTTCGGTGACACAGTTGAACGGGCTGCTGGCGTCACTGGAAGCGACTGCCAAGAACACGCAGGCCGACCTGGTGAAGCTGCGGATTGAGCACTGGAAGACCAGCAGCGCGGGGAAGAAGGACGCACTGGCCGCGGTGGATTCCATTCAGCGCAATCTGCAAGGTACTCTGCCAGATATCATTTCGGAATTGCGGACGTCCCCCGAGGATCTCCCGGGGACTTTCAAGCTCTACCGCAATCTGGATGCCCTGTGTGACGTAGTCGGGTCAGTGGCGGAAGGCACGCAGCAACTGGGATCGAAAGACGAGCAGCAGGCGCTCGCGAACGATTTGAGCGGCTTTGAAAGCGCGCGCAAACAACTGGCGCAGCGGATGGAAACGATATCGGCTGCCAAGGAAGCCGAGATTGTGAGGCTCCGCGAGGATCTGAAGACGGCGCGGGCAGCGATTCCGGCAGCTCCGCCGGCGAAGATCGTGGTGGATGACACCCAGCCACCGAAGAAGCCGGCGGCTAAGAAGAAGCCAGCGGCGAAGCCGACTACAACGACCCCGACCACGGCTAAGCCTGCGACCGGGCAGACGCAGGCTCCGGCGCCGCAGCCGCCCGCGACCAAGCCACAGTAGTCGAAGGCAAAATCCCCACCCTAAGCCGCAAAGAACGCGGCTTAGGATGGGGCACCCGATGCCGTAACTGATGCGAAGGCAAAATCCCCACGTCTCGCAAAATGCGCGAGACATGGGGCACCCGATTGCCTCTACCCTGACAGTTGCCTCTGCGAGCGCCGAATCTGATACTCTTCCCACCGCATCTACATCCCAATGTTTCGTGCTTCGACAATCCTCGTGAATTCGCATGGCAGCGTGGTGACGGCGGTGTTTGGCGTCATCATCATTTGGGTGGTGCTGCTGGATGCGTTTGAGACCGTGGTGCTGCCGCGGCGGGTGACGCGGCATTTCAAGCTGACAGCGTGGTTCTACCGGCAGACCTGGATTCCATGGAGGAATGTTGCTCGTCACATCAAGAAGGCTTCGCGGCAGCAGAACTTTCTGGGGTACTTCGGGCCTCTGTCGCTGATTCTGCTGCTGGGGTTCTGGGCCGCGGGGCTGATTCTGGGATTTGCGCTGATCCAGCACGGCATTGGGGCACACGAGCAACTGGGGAATGAGCCGATCACGTTTGGCCGGATTCTTTACCAGAGTGGGGAGACATTTTTCACGTTGGGGTATGGCGACATTGTGCCGATTTCGGGCGCGTCGCGGGCGCTTTCGGTGTTCGAAGCGGGGATGGGGTTTGCGTTTCTGGGCGTGGTGATTGGGTATATTCCCGTGGTGTATGCGTCGTTTTCGCGGCGGGAGATTCAGATTTCGATGCTGGATGCGCGGGCGGGATCGCCTCCGTCGGCGGTGGAGTTGCTGGTGAGGTTGGCGGGGAGGTCGGAAGATCCGGGAGTGGATCAGAAAGTTCTCGATGAGGTGTTGCGGGAATGGGAACGCTGGGCGGGAGAGTTGCTGGAGAGCCAGATTTCGTATCCGGTGCTGACGTTTTTCCGGTCGCAGCACAGTAACCAGTCGTGGGTGGGCGCGTTGACGACCATGCTGGATGTGACCTCGCTGGTGCTGACGGGGATTGAAGGAGTGCAGCCGGGACAGGCGAAGTTGACGTTTGCCATGGCGCGTCATGCGGCGGTGGATCTGGCGCAGGTGGTGAATGCGAAATATGATGCCACGGCGGCGGACCGGTTGCCGGAAGGGGACTTGACCGCGTTGCGGGATGCGCTGGCGGCGGCCGGACTGCGGCTGCGAAGCGATGAGTACGGGCGGGACAAGCTCGCGAGGTTGCGGTCGATGTATGAGCCTTACGTGCATTCGACGGCGAAGAATCTGATGCTGGCGCTACCGCCGTGGCGGTTTGTGACGAAGACGCGGGACAATTGGCAGGCGGGGCCGTGGGATCGAGTGATCCAGGCGCGGGGGCTGGCTGTGTTGGGACAGAAGACGACGGTGACGCCGCCGCCGGGGGAGGATCATTTCTAAGGAGTCACAACCCCGGGGGCTAAAGCCCGATCACATGAGCGGCGTTCGCGGCCCTAAAGGGCCGCTCTTCCACCCTCTCTCTTCCAGTTCTCTCTTCCACGCTTTTCGTGCGTGCTAACATCCTTCTTTCTGGAATCCCCTGAATGAAAAATACTGGCGAGAATGTAGTGCGCATTGAGGCGGAGGCCTTGCGGGCGCTGGCGGACCGGATTGGCGGTCCGATGGCGGAGGCGTTTCAGCGCGCGGTGGATTTGCTGTATGGGTGCGCGGGGCGCGTAGTGGTGACCGGAATGGGGAAGAGCGGGCTGATTGCGCGGAAGATTGCGGCGACTTTGAGTTCGACGGGGACTCCGTCGTTGTATCTGCATCCGGTGGAGGCGCTGCACGGGGATCTGGGAATGGTGGTCCGGGGGGATGTGGTGCTGGCGTTGTCGGCTTCGGGCGAGACGGAGGAGATTCTGGCGCTGCTCGCGACAATCAAGAGGTTGCGGGTGCCACTGATTGCGATGACGGGGGATGAGATTTGCGGAGGTTCCCACCCTTCGAAAACCGCGAAGAGTGGGGCAGCCGCTGCGAATAAACGAAGTCAAAATACCCACCCTGTCTCGCCCAAATCGCGAGACAAGGGTGGGGCACCCTCGTCCATATCTACTTTGGCGGCGGCGGCCGATGTGGCGTTGGATTGTTCGATTGCGCAGGAGGCTTGTGCTTTGGGGCTGGCGCCGACGGCTTCGACTACGACCATGCTGGCTTTAGGAGATGCGCTGGCGGTGACTTTGAGTGAGCGGCGCGGGTTTCAGGAAGAGGACTTTGCGAACTTGCATCCGGGGGGGAAACTGGGGAAGCGGTTGGCGCGGGTTGAGTCGTTGATGCATACGGGTGAGGCGTTGCCTCGGGTGAAGCCTTCGACGAAGATGCCGGATGTGATTTATGAGATGTCGCGGAAGAAGCTGGGTGTGACGGCCGTAGTGGAAGGCGATCGTCTGGTCGGGATTGTCAGTGATGGGGATTTGCGGCGGTTGCTGGAGAAGCGGGGGAAGGACGTGATGGATCTAACGGCGGGGGAGGCGATGACGCGGGATCCGAAGACGATTTCTGGCGGGGAGTTTGCTGCGACGGCGCTGGCTTTGATGGAGGAGAAGAAGATTACGTCGCTGATGGTTGTGGACGGCGTCGGAACGCTGCGGGGGATTGTGCACTTGCACGATCTGTGGAGTACGGAATTGGTATAGGTCGGTGTGCTGCAGGGTGGGAGGGCGGGGCCGCCCTCCCGACAGCCGGCGGGACGCCGGCGCTACGGTCGGCGTGCGATGCGGACTGCGAGCTACAATATCTTCCATGTATCATTATGATCCCAAGACTGCGCTGGAAGAGTTGAATGAAGATGCCACCTTGCCGAACCCGGTGCATGTGCGGGACATGATGCTGCGCAAGCATCTGTCGGCGGACAAGTCGCTGGAGTTAAACCGGCTGTTTTTGGAGTATCAGAAGTTTTTCGGCGAGGCGCAGAAGCTGGGGAACGAGATTCTGCGGCAGTTGGCGGGATAGCGGCTTGCGTCAGACGGGGGAGCCGAGGCCGTCACCTACGCTTCGATTTTGGCTCGACAGGTTGCGGAGCGGATCTTCTGCCTCAGCAAGTCAGGCCTGAGCGAGTGATCATCGCGTGCTCGGCCGGCTGTAGTGGATCATCTCGTAGATGGCGGGTCCTACGGCGTTCGGTGCGCCCACAAAACGGAACTGCAGGTAGTCCATCCCGAACAGTCCGGCAACCGCGGGCACCTCGGATCCCCAATCTTCTCCAGAGTTTCTTGTGCGGCAGGCCACGATCATGGCGACCGCTCCACCGACGTGCGCCGCGAGGAATATCTTCGAATGGAAAACCTGTTTATTCGTTCGTAGGGGTGGATCTTGCAAGCCTCGATATGTCCAGAAGTGCACGGAGGAAGGGTTTCGTTCGGGCTGTGGCGTCGCCGATTCTGGCAACGGGGGATACTGCCCAATCAACTTATGCAACGACTCGGGGCACGGTTTGCCATTTTTTTCCGTGCATGTGGTGGCCTTTGTTACGGAGGGGGCATCCGGCAAGCCAGCGGTATTTGATCCCGCGGAAGAAAGCACCGCCTCCTGGCAACTGCTCGGCGTTGTGCTAACTAGGAAGGCGAGAAGAGTTAGAACCGAGGCGAGAAGAATTGCGCGTTTCACGATTGCTCCAGCGCCGCGGCGTACTGAGGTTTCTTGCGCGGTGCCACATTGCTAAAGCAACCTGGTAACCTTGTGTGATTAGAACTTTCTAAGAAGGTCCCTTTGTTCCTTTCGACAATGGCGGAGCTCCGCTATCCCACATACGTTTCTTGCTGCGGCAATCATTTACAATCGAAAATTCTACTTTCTATCGGGACGCTCACTATGCATCGATGGTCTGAAAGCTTTATTCCTACATTGCGCGAGGCGCCTGCCGACGCGGAGGTTGCTTCGCATAAATTTCTGGTGCGGGCGGGGTATATTCGGCAGCTCGCGGCGGGAATCTATTCGTATCTTTTCTTGGGGAACCGGTCGTTTAACAAGATCGTGGGGATTGTCCGCGAGGAGATGGACAAGA
>PMUM01000212.1 GCA_003166855.1 Acidobacteriaceae bacterium
GCGGAAGCTCCCAGTCTTAGCGTGGTGCAGGTGGCGGCGGATGGATCGATACAGGGTCTAGACGAGCTTCGGCCGCAAGTCGACGCGGACCAAGCTCGGGAGGCAGGAATAATTCTCATTACCCAGTTACTTGGACTGCTTGTCCGAGTTGTTGGCGAAGCTGTGACGTTGCAGCTGGTGACATCTGAGATTCTCCCAGACTTTAGGTTCCTCTCGAAGAGCGGTATACCCATCGGCTTTGAAGCGATCGTCAATGAAGTCGATGATCTCCAAGGCGTCAGTGCGCGTCTCGAGAGACTGGCGGAGCAATATCCGCCCGTCTCAGAAGCGCTGATGACTATCTCGGGAAACGTCCTAAACACGGCGACGGTATTGGCGGTAGTGGCGGCAATTAAAAGCCCCAAGCCGAACTGAGTACAGCGTTCGCGCCTTGCACGGAAAAGGAAATCGTGAGCATTCCAGAGTCGCAACATTTGGCCCAACGCCTTCTTACTTACGAAGCCGTTGCGGGCGAGAACTCCGAGCCAGCGGAGTCTGCGGCTTTTCGCGTCTGTGCGAAGCTGCGTCGGCCCCTGATTACACTCGCGGGAGTTGCCGGTTTTCGCTCGCTCCTTTCTCGTGCTCTGACGCTGGCCAGGGCGGAAGCTCCCAGTCTTAGCGCGGTACAGGTCGCGGCGGATGGCTCCTTAAGAGGTCTAGATGAATTGGAGCCGCAAATTGATAAGGAAAAGGCTAGGGACGACGGAGCCATTCTTATCGCCCAGTTACTCGGGCTGCTTCTCACGTTCATTGGCGAGGGTTTAACGTTGCGGCTGGTTCAGGATGTGTGGCCGGAGGCCGCCTTCGACGGCCGCGTTTCCGAGAAGGAGAGGGGAAAGCTTGAGCACAGCAGATAAGGTGAAAATAAACAAATTGTCGACCGGGGTCCCAGGCCTTGATGAAATCCTGGGCGGCGGTCTCCCGGAATTTTCTTTTAATATCATCGCGGGCGCCCCGGGAAGCGGCAAGACCACGCTGGCGCACCAAATCATATTCGCCAACGCGACGCCGGAGCGCCCCGCGCTCTATTTCACCATCCTCGGCGAACCCGCCATCAAAATGCTGCGCTACCAGCAACAGTACACGTTCTTCGACCAGGCCAAGTTAAACAACTCCGTCCGTTTCATAAACTTGAGCCAAGTTGTGTTGGAGAAGGACTTGGACGCGGTCTTAGAGGAGATTACGAAAGAGGTTGAGAAGGCAAGCCCCGGCGTCGTGGTAGTGGACTCCTTTCGCACCGTGGTGCGGAAGGCGCAAGGCGGTACAACCGAGGTGGAGCTGCAATCTTTCATTCAACGGTTAGCCCTGCTCCTGACGAGTTGGCAAGCTACGACTTTTCTGGTCGGGGAGTATGTCGAGGGAGAGATCCGAGACAATCCCGTTTTCACGGTTTCCGATGGCCTCTTTTGGCTTTACCAGTCTGCGGAGCGAAGTTCCATTGTGCGGAAGCTACAGATCGTGAAACTGCGCGGGCAGGCGTCTGTGCCCGGACTGCACACCTTCCGCATTACCCATGATGGGCTGCAAGCCTTTTCGCGCACTCTTGGGCTGGCCGGGCTAGTAAGGAAGATGCCCAGTACACGGCGCCTTTCCATCGGTATTCCGGAATTGGACAAGATGCTCGGCGGGGGCATTCCTGAAGGCGATAGTGTCCTTGTGGCAGGGGCTTCGGGGACGGGAAAATCGGTTTTGGCAACCCAATTCATTGCTGAGGGCATACGCCAGGGGGATCCGGGAATTGTGGTGGTCTTCGAAGAACGGCCGCAAGGGTATGCGGAGCGGGCCAGCAGTTTTGGTCTGGATTTGAAAACACCGCGAAAAGAGAAGAAACTCGAAATTCTCTACCTCCGCCCGCTGGACCTCTCGGTGGATGAAACCATGCATGAGATTCTCGACGCGGTCCAGAAGATTGGCGCCAAGCGCCTGGTGATCGATTCGCTGGCGGGCTTTGAGATGGCGCTAGCACCCGCCTTCCGCGAGGACTTTCGCGAATCGCTCTACCGGATGATCACCGCTTTGACCGGTGTCGGGGTGACGATTCTAAGCACAGTTGAGATGAACGAATCTTTCACAGAATTCCCATTCAGTACTTACTCTATCTCCTTTCTCACCGATGACATTATCCGGCTTCGTTACGTATGCATCGACGGCCAGCTTCGCAAGATCATGGTCGTTATCAAGATGCGCGGTGGCAACCATAGCAAGGATATCCGCGAATATGAAATCACCTCGAAGGGTGTGGTCATCATCGGCGAACGCCTCACCGATTATCAAGGCCTTATCACCGGGATTCCTGAGCATTTGAACCGATCCGGCAATCATGAAGAGCGCTCACATAAGCCGAAAGCCAAAAGCTTGAAGTAATCTGGGACTAACGTTAACAGCGATAGCACCCACAACGGGGAGTGGCTGGTCTGGATTTCTGGCCGTGTCACGGACAAACCGGGAAGAATTCTTAGGTTAGCGCTCAGGGAACTCCGTCCCCATGTTTGCTGTTGACGAGCAACGTCGACCACGGGGGCTGAAAGCCGGCGGTGATTTCACATGCCCTGCGCGGCCCTCGAAGGCTTCCACGTCGCAAGTGTGGTGTCGGCTCGGAAGTATTATTAGGTCGAGGAGCACGGAAGCCGTGACCACGCGTCAACCGAAGGTTCAAACACAACTCGGCCGGACGGCGGTCCGGATATTTGCTGCCAACGAGCGGATGAACCAGGTTCTTATCGAACATCTTGACCCTGCCGCGTGGAAAGCGAAACCGCCCGGGAAGGCGCGCACCATTGCGGCGATCTTCACGCATATGCACAATGCCCGCACCAAGTGGGTGCGGCTTACCGCTCCGCACCTTAAGGTTCCACGACAACTCAACCGCACGCACTGCACGCCGCAGCAGGCGCGTGTGGGATTGGCGGAGAGCGCTGCGCGCTGCGCGGAGATGCTGGCGGAAGCGCTTGGCGACGGCCGCGTCAAACAGTTTCGGAGGGATGGCTGGGCGCGGCCTTGGCCGGTGGGCGTGGAAATGCTGTGCTACATGCTGGCCCACGAAGCTCACCATCGCGGACAGGTCTGTATGCTTGCGCATCAGATGGGATTCCCGTTGCCGATCGGGGTGACGTCCGGGCTGTGGAATTGGGAGAAGCTGTGGAAAGAGTGCGGGGCGCGTGGCGGTCCCGGCGCCAGTTCTTAGCGGCGCTCAAGGGCAGCTGCGCGCCTTGTTCCGTGATAGAGTTCCGACTCATGCGGATCCCTGTTCCAGCGATTGTGGTTCCACTGGTTGTAGCTCTGCTCTACGTCTTTGTGCCTGGCGTCAAGGAGAAGCCTTGGACCGCGCCACGAATTGCTGGCGCAATCCTGGCAGCGGTCGGGTACATCCTGCTTTTGACCGCTCGGATGCAGCTCGGTAAATCGTTCGCCGTTACGCCACAAGCAAAAACTCTCGTTACTCATGGTCTCTATTCGCGAATCCGCAATCCGATTTATGTTTTCGTCAATGTCATGTGGTTGGGGGTCATCCTTGCACTGCATCTTTACTGGTTGTTCGTACCGCTAGCCGCGTTGCTGCTTTTTCAGGTATTTCGAGCACGTCGAGAGGGGCAGGTGCTGCAAGAGGCGTTCGGACAAGCATACCTGGATTATCGAAAGCAGACATGGTGTTGATCTTCGCAGTTCCAGGTTGTGCGTGTGGAATTTGAGGCAGAGTCGGCGATCGATGACGACGATTTTCGACAAGATTCGAGCCGCACGGATATCGTGCGCCCGTACCGCGGAATATTCCAAACATTGATACCCTTGAGTCGGTGAGGACTTATGTCTGGTAGGAGCGCGCTTGTGATTCTAAGACGATGGGGCTTCACGGTAGGACTGCTGGCAGCGGCATTGCCGGCGCTGGCCGCGAAAGGTGCGAAGCCGGAGTTCGGACCGAATGTGCTGATCTTCGATCCTTCGATGTCATCGCAGGCGATCCAGAAGCAGATCGATGCGGTGTATCGAACGCAGGAGCACAACGAGTTTGGGCCGCAGCGGAATGCGCTGTTCTTCCTGCCCGGAAGCTATGCGGTCGACGTGCCGGTGGGGTTCTATACAGAAGTGATGGGGCTGGGCGCGTCGCCTGATGCAGTCCGCATCGCAGGCAATATGCATGCGGATGCGAACCACGAACACAACAACGCGACGACGACTTTCTGGAGAGCTGCGTCGGGGCTCTCGATCGCTCCGGCGGGCGGCACGATGCAGTGGGCAGTGTCGCAGGCAGTGTCGCTGCGGCGCATGCACGTGCGCGGCGACCTGGTGCTGCACCAGCATCGCGGCTGGGCCAGCGGCGGCTGGATGTCAGATTCGCTGGTGGATGGGAATGTCGACTCCGGCAGCCAGCAGCAGTGGATTTCGCGCAACTGCGAGTGGAAGAGTTGGACGGGCTCGAACTGGAACATGGTGTTTGTGGGCGTGGTGCATCCGCCAGCTGGGGCGTGGCCTGAGCCACCGTATACGACGGTGGCGCACACGCCTGTGGTACGAGAGAAGCCGTTTCTGCAGGTGAATGCTGCGGGCGAGTTCAGTGTGCGCGTTCCGGAGCTGTACAGCGACAGCGTAGGGATCACGTGGCGCGGCGGAGAAACACCGGGAGAAACGATTCCGATTACGCAGTTTTATATTGCGCATGCAGATGTAGATACGGCGGAGACGATCAACGCGCAGCTTGACCGGAGCAAGAATCTGATTCTTACTCCGGGGATCTATGATCTGGCCGCTCCGATTCGCGTGACACGGCCACACACGGTGGTTCTGGGACTGGGATTTGCGACGCTCCGTCCGGTGAAGGGCACGGCGGCGATGACGACCGCCGATGCGGATGGGATCGAGATTGCGGGGCTTCTGTTCGACGCGGGGGCGAGCGAGTCTCCAGTGCTGTTGGAGATTGGACGGGATGGAAGCCAGGCGCGACATGCGAAGGATCCAATCACGCTGCACGACGTTTTCTTTCGCGTCGGGGGCGCGGCAGTGGGGCGAACGAAAGTGAACTTGCGGATCAACAGCAACGACACAATAGTGGACCATACCTGGATCTGGAGAGCAGACCACGGCGACGGAGTGGGCTGGGATCTGAATACCAGCCAGAACGGGCTGGTGGTGAATGGGGACGACGTCACGATCTACGGTCTGTTTGTGGAGCATCACCAGCAATTCCAGGTCCTGTGGAAGGGCAATGGCGGAAGAACGTATTTTTACCAGTCCGAGATTCCTTACGATCCTCCGAAGCAGGCGAGCTATACGAGTGCGCCGGGCGTCAATGGGTGGGCTTCATACAAGGTGGCGGACGCAG
>PMUM01000287.1 GCA_003166855.1 Acidobacteriaceae bacterium
CGGGAATCACGCGATGAAAAATAGTCCCATCGTACAGCCGGTCTTTCGACTTCTTTTTCGTCGAAGGATGCGTCCATTCCCGCTTGCCCTCCGCGAGCTCCACAAAGTTAGCAACCGTCTTCGGAGCGTCTTTTTCAAACAGCCGGCAAACTATGGTTCCTTCCGAAGTTTCAAACGTGGCATAAAGTCCAGGTTGTCGAGTCATAGAATTCCTTTCGAGTAATAGTAGCGCCGGCGACTCGCCGNNAGGGGCGACTCGCCCTCGCACTCAATAGCATCGCAATTTCTTAGGTCCTACCGGTGACGTGAACGGTTGCGTCGGCAACCACGGTTTAATTGGGTGTCGCGGGCGCTTTCGGAGCAGCAGATGCAGGCTTCTTCGCCGCAGTTCCCGCCACCGGCTTCGGCGCCGTCCCCGTACCCCGCACAATCGTGATGTGAATAATCTTCACCGGCCGAAACGGCTTGTCATTCGAAGGATCCCTAGCCATGTGCGCGATCTGCTTCACCAGTTCCACGCTCGCTTCATCGCACTGCCCAAAAATCGTGTACCCACCGTTCAGGTGCGGCACCGCAACTTCGGTAATGAAGAACTGCGAACCGTTGGTACCCGGCCCTGCGTTGGCATAGGCCAGCCGCCCTGGCTTGTCAAACAACACATCAGCGGACACCTCGTTCTTGAACTTGTAACCCGGATCCCCGGTCCCATTGCCCGCCGGATCCCCACCCTGAATCATAAAGTCAGGAATCACCCGATGAAAGATCGTCCCGTCATACAGCGGCACCCCGTGCTTCGTAGCGCCGCTGACCGGATTTTTCCAATCCTTGGTCCCGCTCGCCAGCCCAATAAAATTCTCCACCCCAATCGGCGCCTTGTCGGGAAAAAGAGTACAAGTCATCTTGCCCGCCGTGGTATTGATAACGGCCGTCGGCTTGATCGCCGCAGGTTTCGCCGCACTGCTCGGTTTAGCAGCCGTGCCGGTCGGAGCTGCGGGCACGGTCTGGCCGCCAGAGCCCGCCTGCCCCCATGCCATTGATGTCGCAACCATGATCACTAAAATCGCGAATGTTTTATGCATAGAACTCCTTGCGAATTCGAGGTGTTGCCGCAATCGGCGCAACGTTGCATTGTACGACAGNNTTTCAGGCGGAGAGAAGGATCTCAATCTGAACCTACCCAGCCCGAGCCGCCACGAGGGAGCGAACCTACTTCGCGCTCGCCGCCTGCATCTCATGGCTAACGCCCTCCACTTCCCGAAACACCCGCATCAGATTCCCACCCAGAATCTTCTTGATGTCCTCCGCGCTGTACCCGCGGTCAAGCAGCGCCTGCGTAATCTTCGGCAAATCCGCGGCCGAGTCGATCCCCTGCGGCGTCGCCCCGCTCACGCCGTCAAAATCGGAGCCCAGCCCCACGTGATCAATTCCCGCCACCTTCGCGATGTGATCGATGTGATCAATCAACGACTTCAGCGGCGGACGTGGAATTTTCGCCATCCACTCCCGCTCGATCCGGTCGATGTCCACATAGTTGACGGGCTTGCCCTCGGATTTGAGTTGGTCCGTATACTTCTGGACCGCGGCGGCCGCATCTTTTTGCTGCGCCATCATGGCCTTGCGAAAGTCTTCATCGATAAAGCCGTTGTAGAAATTCACCTGTACCACGCCATCGTTTTTCGCGACGGCCTTCAGCATCTCGTCCGTCATGTTGNNACGAGTGCGACGCGATCACCGGTGCCTTCGTCGTCGCAATCGCATCCCAGAATGTCTTGTCGGCCACGTGCGAAATGTCGACCATCATGCCCAGCCGGTTCATCTCCAGCACCACCTGCTTGCCGAAGTCCGTCAGCCCGTTGTGATGCTGCACCTTCGGATCATCAATATCCCCGGAAGAGTCCGCCCACTCATTGGTGTTCGACCACGACAGCGTCATGTAGCGCACGCCCNNGTAGTAGTCGCGCAGCAGGTGAATGTCATTCTCAATGGAATGGCCGCCCTCAATCCCCATCAGCGCCGCCAGTTTGTGCTCCTTGTGCGCCCGGTCGATGTCGTTGGGCGAATACGCCATCATCATCTGGTCTGGATGCCGCGCCGCCTGCAAATACACCGAATCAATCAAATCGAATGTATGCCGGGCAAACTGCCCCTGGTTGGTCTCCGGATCCACCCAGATCGAAAAAAACTCCGCCCCCAAATTCCCGCGCCGCGCCTTGTCGAGACTGATGTGGCCAGCGTCCTTGGGATCGGTCGACCCAATATCGAACCCCTCATCTAAAAAACGTTGCGGCGTATCCGCATGCGTGTCCACAACCAAAGCAGAATCGTGAAGTTTCTGAGCACGCGCGCTGACCACAACGTCGGACGTCGCCGTCGACGCCTTTTCCGGCGCCTGAGCCATAGCAAGAGGGGAAATCAACGCAAAGATGAGAAGGTACCTGTTTGTCATAAGGGAAGCCCGCGCACAAGAAGACGCAGGCAGTCCCCGATTGTATAGGGACATCCGCCGCACAACAAAGCGGCAGCGGAAGCCGAGTTCCCAAGCCGCTTAGCCTCGGAAGCCGAGAGTCGCCCCAGCCGCGGAGCGGCGCAAGAANNAGCCGTTCTTCAGGCGGAGGGAGGAGCCTGCCCTGAGCTGAAAGGCGAAGGGATCTCGCGCGCAGCGTCAATCGCATTCGACCGCACAGCAGCCAGCGCCCGCTCCACGCAATCCTCCAACGGCCGCTCCGTGTCGATCACTGTCTTAGGACGTGTGA
>PMUM01000061.1 GCA_003166855.1 Acidobacteriaceae bacterium
AGGCACGGTCGCCCGCGGCCAACTGCACGAAGACACCTATTTCTACACCGGAAAGATCGGCAACAACCCGGGCGACGTCATGCCCTTCCCGGTCACCGAAGAAGTCCTGGCCCGCGGCCGCGAGCGCTTCAACATTTTCTGCGCCCCGTGCCACTCGCGCCTCGGCGACGGCAACGGCTTCGTCCCCTCCCGCGGATTCGCCCGCAAGCCTCCGTCGTTCCACATCCAGCGCCTGCAAAAAGCGCCCGTCGGATATTTCTACGACGTCATCACCGAAGGCTTCGGCATCATGCCCGNNTGCCCGACTACGCCTCGCAGATTCCCCCGCAGGATCGCTGGGATATCGTCGCCTACGTCCGCGCTCTGCAGCTAAGCCAGAACGCGACCAAGGCCGACGTGCCCGATGGCCAGCCGGTTCCCTCTGAGCCGCCAAAGTTCCGCGAGCCCGGATCAGGCGCGACGCTTCCCGTGGTCGCACCTGTGGCTCGTTCGACATCCGAACCCGAGAAACACGAACAACCAGAGAAGCCCGAACAGTCAGAGAAAGAAGAACAGAAATGAGCGCGACGCCCGCAAAACAATTCGATCCAACGCCCCCGCCAGTGGTCAAGACCATTGCGCAGCGGTCGTTGATCGTCGGCGTCGTCTTCGGCGTCATCTCGATCATCCTCGCAATCAAGAACGCGGACGAGTTCTACCGCGCCTACCTGCTCGGCTTCATGGCGTGGCTCGGCGTTGCCCTCGGCTCCATGGCCATCCTCATGATCCGCCACCTGACCGGCGGCGGCTGGGGCGTAGTCATCCGTCGCATCCTGGGCGCGGCCATGCGCACCGTGCCGCTGCTCGCGGTGCTGTTCATCCCGATCATCATTGCCGTGGGGCAACATCGCGTCTATCCCTGGGCCATGCCGCTCGAAGCAATTCGGGACGCTCACATTCGCGAACATCTGGGAAAACACAGTTTCGTCACGGCGAGCTACCTGAATTTCTCGGGCTTCCTGATCCGCGCGATCATCTACTTCGCGATCTGGAACCTCCTCTCGTTCCTGCTGTCGCACTGGTCCAAGCAAACCGACCGCGCCGGCGGTCCCGACAACACGAACCGTTTCAAAGCCGTCTCCGGCCCCGGCCTCATCCTCTACGGATTCACCATCTCCTTCGCCGCCATCGACTGGGTCATGTCGCTCGATCCCAGTTGGATCTCCACTATCTTCGGTCTGGTCATCCTGATCGGCGAAGTGCTCTCGGCCATGTGCTTCGCTGTGGTCGTCGAGCGCATCCTCGTCAAGTACAAGCCCATGTCGGAAATGTTGACCCCCGACTTCGTTCACGACCACGGCAAGTGGATGCTGACTTTCATCATGGTGTGGGCCTACTTCAACTTCTCGCAGTGGCTCATCATCTGGGCCGGCAACCTGCCCGCGGAGATCACGTATTACATCCGCCGCATCAATGGCGGCTGGGGATACGTCGGCCTCTTCGTCGTGATCTTCCACTTCGCCGTCCCCTTCGCTATCCTGCTGTCGCGCCCCTTCAAGCGCAACATCTACAAACTGGTCTGGCTGGCCGCCTGGCTCATGGTGATGCGCTGGGTGGACTTGTTCTGGATCATCGAACCAAATTTCTCCAAAACATTGAACGTAACTGTGGCCGACTTTGTCGTCCCGATCGCCATCGGCGGATTCTGGCTCGCCTACTTCTTCCGCAACCTGGGCGCGCTGCCGCTGTTACCGGTCTACGACCCGTCAGCCGTCGAAGTCTTGCACCCGGGCCATCATCATCCGGAAAACGCTTAAACAAACGAGATATGAGCAACGAAATCCATCCCGCGAATTCGAACGGTAACGGCGGCTACGAGCGCAGCGACATCGGCGTCGCCGGCGTCCTGTATTTCTTGCTGGGTCTTTTCGTCGCCGGATTGTTGATCTTCTTCCTCGTCGACGGCATCTATTCCTATCTCAACAAGCGCTCCGAAGCCGAGCAGTCTCCGGTCAAACCACTGGTGACGAACGCTCCCGCGGACACGCGCCTCATCCCGAAAGACTACCCGCAAGACGCATTCCCTAATCCCAAGCTGGAAGAAGACGAGCGCGGCCAGTTAAACGGAATCCGCCTCAAAGAAGAACAGACGCTGAGTACCTACGACTACATCGACAAGAACGCTGGCACCGTTCGCATCCCGATTGACCGTGCCATGGACCTGATCGCCCAGCGCGGCCTCCCCGTGCGCGCGCAATCCGCAACCGGAGAAGCGCCCGCGCAGCCCAAGCCCGCGCCAGAAAAGAAGAAGGTGACAAAGAAGTGAGCTGTAAAAATCACAATTCGAAGTCAGTAACGATTCATGTGGGGACAGCCGCCTTCGGCTGTCCGGTCGAGCAAACCTCGACAGCGCAGTCAGTCGGAAAACAGAATCGCTCATTCTCTGAGGGCGTCATCCTGAGCGGAGCCGCTTTTCAGGCGAAGCGAAGGATCTCGCGCGCGCTAAATGGAACGGTAGTCATCGTAGTACTCCTGGCCGTAGCCGCCTGCACCCAGGCTTGGGGACAAGCCATGACCAAAGGCATCATGTCCCCGCCAGCCAACGTCCGCCCGCCGTATCTGCAGAACGTCGGCATCGAACAGCATCTCGACGGACAAGTGCCCGCCGATCTCACCTTCACCGACGACACCGGCCGCCCCGTCAAACTCGGCGACTACTTCGGCACCAAGCCCCTGATCCTGATCCTGGTCTACTACAACTGCACCATGCTTTGCGGCGAAGCCCTCGCCGGGCTCAGCGGCGCCATGAAGATGGTGAAATTCGACGTCGGCAACCAATTCGACGTCATCACGGTCAGCTTCAATCCACGAGAAACGCCAGCCATCGCCGCCGAAAAGAAGCAAGAGTATCTCAAGCGCTACGGTCGCCCCGGCGCCGCTTCCGGCTGGCATTTCCTCACCGGACCGGCGGAGTCGATCAACGCGCTCACCAAGGCCGTTGGCTTCCAGTATCAGTACGATCCCAGAAGCAACCAGTACGCGCACGCCACCGCCATCATGGTGCTCACCCCCCAAGGCCGCATCTCGCGCTACTTCTACGGCGTGGACTATCCGCCGAAAGATCTGCGCATGGGATTAGTCGAGGCCTCACAAGGCAAGATCGGCAACGCCGTCGATCAGGTGCTGCTCTACTGCTATCACTACAATCCCGAGACCGGAAAATACGGCGCGGTGATCACCAACATTCTCCGCCTGGCTGCGGGATTCACAATTTTGCTGTTAGGCGGTCTGCTATTCATTCTGTTCCGGCTGGACAAAGCCGCTACTCGGAGGATTGCAGGTCACGCGAGACTGAGTTAGACACGATATGTTCGATAACTTTCCATTATGGCCCGACAGGGCCTCCACCGCCGCGGGCAACGTCGATGCCCTATTCATCTTCCTGCTCATCGTATCGGGATTGATGACGGCGCTCATCTTCACCGCGGTCGTCTACTTCTCCGCGCGCTATCGCCGTCGTCGCGGCGTGCTGGCGGAGCAGATCGAAGGTTCCACGCCGCTGGAATTGACCTGGTCCATTATTCCTCTCGGCGTCTTTATGGTCATCTTTATGTGGGGAGCGATCGTCTATTTCAAGAGCCGCACGCCTCCCCGCGACTCCACCGAAGTCTACGTCGTGGCCAAGCAGTGGATGTGGAAACTCGAGCACGCCGAAGGTCAGCGCGAGATCAACGAGCTTCATGTTCCCGTCGGCCGCGACGTGAAATTGATCATGACTTCGCAGGACGTCATCCACAGCTTCTTTGTGCCCGCGTTCCGCATGAAGCAAGACGTGCTTCCCGGCCGCTACACCATCGCCTGGTTCCGCGCCACCAAGCCCGGCACCTATCATCTATTCTGCGCCGAGTACTGCGGCACGCAGCACTCCGGCATGATCGGCTCCATCGTTGTCATGGAACCCGCGCAATACGAATCGTGGATGAGCGGCGGTTCCACCGGCCCGCTCTCGGCCAGCGGAGAAAAAATCTTCTCCGAGCTAGGCTGCGTCACCTGCCATCGTACCGATACGCAAGGCCGTGGCCCCAACTTGCAGGGAGTCTTCGGCAAGCCCGTTCTGCTCGAAGACGGACGCACCGTCGTCGCCGACGAAAATTATGTTCGCGAATCCATTCTCGATCCCGGCGCCAAAGTCGTAAACGGCTTCAAGCCCGTCATGCCCACGTTCCAGGGTTTAGTGAGTGAGGAACAATTGAACGCGCTCGTCGCGTATGTGAAATCGCTCTCTGCCGCCGGACAGACTGGCGGCCAGACGGCCAATCCCGCTTCGGTTGTCCCGGCATCGAGCAAGGCTCCGTCCAAGGGTTCATCCCAGGGAAGTCAGGTGCAATGAGTATGGCTACCGCAACTGTTCAACCCGCAGGTCAAACAATCGAGCGCGAGAATTATCTCAACAAGCATTACGGCGTCGGCTCGTGGCTCTTCACCACCGACCACAAACGCATCGCGCTTCTTTACCTGATCTCCATCACGTTCTTCTTTTTCATTGGCGGATTCTTCGCGCTGCTCATTCGCCTCGAATTGCTCACTCCAGCCGGCGATCTCGTTCAGGCCGACACCTACAACAAGCTCTTCACCATGCACGGCATGGTCATGGTGTTCTTCTTCCTGATCCCGTCGATTCCCGCGGTCCTCGGCAATTTCCTCGTGCCCATGATGATCGGCGCCAAGGATCTCGCCTTTCCCCGCATCAACCTGCTGAGCTGGTATCTCTACATCATCGGCGGCGTGATGATGTTGCACTGCATGCTGACCGGCGGCGTCGATACCGGCTGGACCTTTTATACGCCCTTCTCGACGATGTTTTCGAACAGTCACGTCCTCGCGGCGGCCGCCGGCGTGTTCGTGGCCGGCTTTGGCTCCATCGCGACGGGCGTCAATTTCATCGTGACCATTCACATGCTGCGCACGAGGGGGATGGCCTGGTTCCGCCTGCCGCTTTTTGTCTGGTCCCTCTATGCGACAAGTCTCGTTCTCGTATTGGCGACCCCCGTGCTGGCGGTCACGCTGCTCCTCGTGATCGCCGAAAGGTGGTTCGGTTTTCCAATCTTCGATCCGACCCACGGCGGCGACCCGCTGCTGTTCCAGCACCTATTCTGGTTCTATAGCCATCCCGCCGTCTACATCATGATTCTTCCCGCAATGGGCGTCGTTACGGAAGTGATCACGTGCTTCGCCCGGCGCCGTGTCTTCGGCTACACCTTCATGGTCTATGCGATGGTGGCGATCGCGGGCATCGGCTTCTTCGTTTGGGGCCACCACATGTTCGTCTCCGGCATGTCGATGTATGCCGGGCTGATGTTCTCCTTCCTCAGCTTCGCCGTCGCGGTGCCATCGGCGATCAAGGCATTCAACTGGACCGCGACCCTACACAAGGGTTCGATTACGTGCGACGCGCCGATGCTCTATGCGCTCGGCTTCATCGGCCTCTTCACCCTGGGCGGGTTGACCGGGCTCTTCCTCGCGACGCTGCCGGTCGACGTCCATGTGACGCAGACTTATTTCATCGTCGCGCATTTCCACTACATCAT
>PMUM01000208.1 GCA_003166855.1 Acidobacteriaceae bacterium
GACCTTGTTCGATGTGCAATTCCACGAAAGCCTTGTAGTATCCCTGCGGCAGTTTCACCTGCTCGAGTTCTCCTGCAAAGCCAGCCTTACGCCGAACTTCATCGAGCATTGCTCCGTCGTTGTCTGTTAGTTTGCGCGCGGAATCCGCAGAAAGCGTGCCTGATAACAGCCTGCTTCCCAGGCATCCGATGCCAAACCGTGTGGGCTCTTCGGATGTGAGAATCAGCAACTCGATCGAATGCCTGGGACGAAATCCGCTCTGCTGCAACGCCCGCATCGCTTCGAGACCTCCCAGCACTCCCACCACGCCATCGTATTTTCCGGCGTTTGGAATCGCATCGATGTGCGACCCAGTGCCGACCACCGGCGCAGACGGATCAGAACCATTCCAGCGCGCGAAAGTATTTCCGACGGCATCTTCGCGCACGGAAAGGCCAGCCTGCTGACAGCGAGCCTTCATCCATGCCCGTGCTTTTAGATCGGAGGGCGTGAAGACAACTCGAGTGACGACTGGCGGCTCAGCTTCAGAAATCAAAGCCAGCGCTTCAATTTCGCCGATCAGCCGGTCTCGGTCGATCGTCAGACTCATCGTTGCAACCCCGCCAGGGGATGGCGGTTCCAATCTTTGTAGATGAGATATTTCGCCGGCACCTTGCCGATCGCTCCGAACCACTGCGGGCACCACGGTCCCATCCAGATGAAGTCTCCCGCGGTCACGGGATACCACGAATCGCCCAGCCGGTAGATTCCGCCACCTTCGAGCATGATGAGTCCGTGCTCCATCACATGCATTTCGACCATGCTCAGCGCGGCTCCGGGTTGGTAGACCATGGTATTCACGGCGAAGTCGAAACTCATCTCGTCGGGAAGCAGGCACTTGACCTGCAGGCTGGGATCGTCCCCGAGCGGATGTGAGGAGACGGCATCTTCACTGGAAACGATTAGGTGCGGAGCTTTGGCTGAGTCGAGAGGCTGATAGTGCTTCTCAATGACTGCGAGGCGGCTCGCTTTCGCTGCCACGACTCGATGCTGCGATCTTTCAGGAAAGTATGCATAACCGTTTGTGCCCAACTTCCTCGATTTGCCCTCTGCTTCCACCTTCACGCTTCCCTCGATCACGAAGATGAAGCGCTGGGCGGACGTAGTTCCCAGTTCACCGCCAGCGTCGAACTCAGCCGTATACTGCGTGAACCTCGCGCCCAGGGCAGGGCTGACGTGCACAATCGCGGAGCATTTCGTCATTCCGGGCAGAGTTGTGCGCACGAACGTGTCAGGAGTCAACAGCAGATGGTTCGGTTGTTGTGAGCTGCGTGTTCGGCCGAGATTATGCACGGTTTGTCCTTTTGTAAAAGTCGGGAGATGAAGCGAGCCGATCGAGAAGATGCAAGCCACATGCGATCGCCTTCTCAACGTCATCCTGCAAGACCGATTCCGCAGGATCGTGACTGATCCCGCCGGGCGTGCGAAGAAAGATCATCGCGCTTGGAACCTTCTCCGCCAGAATCATGGCATCGTGTCCTGCGCCACTCACCATCCGATGCGGCTTGCATCCCGTCTGAACGATCGCTTGCTCGATTTGCCCAATGAAGAAGGGGTCCATGGCAACTGCAGGCTGGTTCAACAAGGGACTCTCCCGGACCGTTAGTCCACGTCGGGCGGCCAGCCCATTGGCCTGGCGAATGAGATCTTCGACGGCCTGAACTCGAATTTCGTCGGAAATGTGACGAACGTCCAGTGTGAGACGCGCTTCACCCGCGATCACGTTCGCCGCTCCGGGCTTCGCTTCAATCTTGCCAACCGTCGCCACCAGGCCGGAGGTTTCCATCGCCAAACGTTCTACCACGCCGATCCACTCCGCCGCGCCTGCGATCGCATCGCATCGAAGATGCATTGGTGTTGTGCCCGCATGGTTGGTGCGGCCCAGAAATACGAGCTCCAAGCGGCTCTGCCCGGCAATTCCTTCGACTGCCGCTAGAGGGAGATTGAGTTTCTCTAGGATCGGTCCCTGTTCAATGTGAAACTCAAAGTAGCCCAGAGTGTCGCTTTGCACCTCGGCCTGAGAAACCTCCGCGGGATTCAGTCCAAATTCCTTGATTGCCTCTCGCACGGAGATGCCTCGCGCATCTTGAACGCCGAGAAGTTCTTCATCCAGCCTGCCAACCAGCGCGCGGCTGCCGATAAATGGAGTTCCAAAACGTACGCCTTCTTCCTCCGAAAAGCCAACCACCTCGATCGCAAAGGGTAGTCGCCGTCCCCGGAGTTCTTCCAGCAGAGCGACCGCGAGCACAACGCCGAGGATGCCATCGTAGGCACCGGCGTTAGGAACTGTATCAAGGTGCGAACCGATCAGGAGGCGCGGCGCGTTCGGCTGCTCAGCGGGATAAACTGCGCGGGAATTTCCGGCGGCATCGATGCGCACTTGAGCGCCAAGTGGTTCCATCCATCGAGCAATTTCTTGGTGGCCCTCGTGCATAGGCGGTGACAGGAATGTTCGTCGGGTGCTGTTTGCATCTTCCGAAAAAAACGCGAGCTTCAGGCACCGCTGGATAACCTCTGACGCGCGCGTTGTGATCCCGGTGGTTTGCACTGGATTCCAGTTCGGATGCTAAGCCTTGCCCAGCGAAGCTCAGGACTCCCGTATCACCTTCGCCGCCACCCAGCCCAGAAGAATGAGCGCAACCAGAACCTCCCAGTTGTAAGTGCTCCCGTAGGTCGCGACGGGAAAGTGATTGCTGATCATGATAAAGACAACGGGAACTGCCATGAAAGTATTGTGTTTGGATCGCAGCTTGGCTTGCGCACTCAGGGATGCATCGAACGTTTTCCCGGCCGCTGCCGCCGCGATCATCTTGCGCTGGGATGGTAGGATCCGAAACCAAACGTTGGCGGTCATGATGGTGCCAAGAACCGCACCGACATGAATGTAAGCAGCGCGTCCGCTGAATATATGCGTCAGACCCCAAGCGAGCGCGGCAATCACGACCAGGGAGAACATAGCAAACCCGGTTTCCGACCGCCCCAGAGGCGACCGCAGCGCCAGATCGTACACGATCCATCCGGCCGCCAGAACGGCAAGACCGATGGCAATGCCTCGAGCCTGCGAAATGTCAGCAATGTCAGGGTCAACGAGTCCACTGCTGGAGTAGTACACAAGACCCAGGAGAACCATACCGCTCACCCAAGTCATAAGCGCTTCCCAGCGGAACCAGTGGACCTGCTCCGGGACGACCTTGAGTGATTTCTGCCGGTTGACCGTGTAGAAGCCACCGCTGTGGACCATCCATAGGGACGGCGCGGTGCCGTCGCTCGAAGCTTTCTTGGCGAGCTTGTTGAATTGCCCGTCCAGCCAGGTGAAATAATACGTTTGGCCGACCCACATGATCGCCGCAAACACATGCGTCCAGCGCACCAGCAGGTTCAGCCATTCGCGGATTGACGAGGTCACTTTATCGACTCCATCGGAGTAACAGTTGCCGCCTAACTGCCGCGGTAGGTTGAATATCCATTTGGGCTCAACAGCAGCGGAATGTGGAAATGCGATTCACCCTCTCGCGCCTGGAACGTAACTTCGACCACGGGATACAGGGCCTCTGCCTTCTGCCGCGCGAAATAACTTCCCGTGTCAAAAATTAAACGATAGACTCCGGCGGAGAGATCCTCACCTTCCGGCAGCAATTGTGTGCATCGGCCATCCTGGTCGGAATGGGCTGAGTTCAACAGCCGCCAATCTCCGCCGCTGTTCTGTTTCTCCAGTCGCACAGGCACGGCCGAGGCTGGTTTGCCATACACCAAGTCGAGAATGTGAGTTGAAATGCGTTTCATGGTTGGAGCCATTTTCTTAGCCGGATTTCCGTAATCTGCCGCTGCTGCTCGGCGGCTTCGTGCAGTTCCGTTTCCGCGTCGTTGTTGAGCCGCCGCAGAAGAATTCCCAGAATCTCCTGGGCCGACCTGCCGGTAGCACAAACAATAAAAGTGCGATTGAAACTCTGCTCGTATTGCCGATTGGCATCCGCCAGCGCGGCCTTTACCGCGGCGTCGGCGTCCGCTACTTGTCGTTGCTCCTGCGTCGACCAGGCTGACGATTGCGCCGACGAAGACTGTTGCGCGCGGGACTCGCCGATTCGCGGATGACTCTGGAACGCTTCCATCCAGTCCGATTGCGCGAGGCTGCGCCACGTTTCGTTCGACGCGGCCAGCAGCGCATCTTCGTCCGCAAGGGGTCGTCGTGCGGCGACGCCCTGTGCCCAAGCTCTCGAGCCGCAGCAGGGAAGAATCGTGCTAATGGCATCGCCAGTTGAGAGGAGATTCCAGCTCGCCAGAACGTTCGTTGTTCCGGCGATTCCTGCTCCCTCAGAACCCAGGCGACTCAAGAACTCGACCACGAGATTGCCCGCTACTGCCGCACGATACCTGGCGGTCGAGCGAATG
Source organism: Acidobacteriaceae bacterium (assembly GCA_003166855.1). Lineage (GTDB taxonomy): Bacteria > Acidobacteriota > Terriglobia > Terriglobales > Acidobacteriaceae > Sulfotelmatobacter. The sequence goes on from PMUM01000208.1 coordinate 4,429, forward strand.
TCGTCAATCGGATGTATTTCGGCGATTGCGGTCTCTCGAGCTATGAGCAACAAATCGGAATCGATCGACCGTCCCCGCAACACTCGTTCGGTTTCCCGCAGGCGAAGCGGAACGGGCGCAACACTCCCAAGCGCGATTCGCACATCTTCGACCAAGCCGTTCCGCAGCAGGCCGAGAGCCGCGATGCACACTTTGGAGATTGCCTGTGCGTTGCGGGCTCCAACTTTGCGGGCGTAGGCAACATAACTCGCGAATCGTCTGGGCAGGCACACGGCTCGTATCAGCTCGTCCGGCTCCAAAAGAGTCTTCTTGTATCCCGTGTGGAACGCAACGTAAGGTACGCGGCGCTCGCCTCGGACCGACACAAGAATTAATTCAGCTTCATAGACCAGCAGCGCGGGCAACGAATCCGCTGCCGGCGACGCGTTCACGATGTTGCCGCCGATCGTTCCGCGATTCTGGTTGGCAATCCCTCCAGTCCATCGCGCAGCAGTCGTCAGCAGCGGGAACTCACGGCCAACCGTTTCGTGCCGCCGCATGTCCGTATACGTACATCCCGCCCCAATGCGAATCTCGTCCGCCGCGACTTCGATCCGCCGCAATTCCGGGAGGTTCCAAATGTTGACCAATTTGCGCGCCGGCAGCTTACCGGCGGCATACTGCACCATCACGTCGGTGCCGCCAGCAATCGGAAGCCACGCGCCCGGTTCCTTAGCCAGCAGCGAGACAATCGCCTGCAGACTGCCGGGCGCGACCATTTCGTAGTCCGAAGGATTCGATCTCATGAGGTCGACCTGCGCAGCGCCGCTTCCGCCACAGCCTCAAGAATCTGGGAGTAGCCCGTACAACGGCAGAGATTTCCAGAGAGGCCTTCCCGAATCTCCTCGAGTGTGGGATCGGGTTTTCCGTTCAGCAAGTGCACTGATGCGAGAATCATTCCAGGCGTGCAGATGCCGCACTGTGCCCCGCCGCATGCCAGAAAAGCCTCCTGCAGCACGTGCAGCCTTTCTCCGTCCGCCAATCCTTCAATCGTGAGGATGCTAGTGCCTTCTGCCTGAAGAGCAGGCACCAGGCAGCTATTTACGAGCGCCCCATCCATCAACACCGAGCACGAACCGCACTCGCCTTCTCCGCAGCCTTCTTTCGCGCCGGTTAGTCCGAGGTCCAGGCGCAGCACATCGAGCAGGCGCTCCATCGGATACGCGCGCACCTTCTTCGGCTCACCGTTGACCGTGAATAAAATTTCGGCCTTGGTGCGGCTTCCGTGAGAATCGGTCATCGGCCCTCGCCAATAAGAGCTGCATCGTCCTGCCGCGACGGGTTGAGAAGCGCGTCCATGACGTCTTCGGGAAGCAGAGGAATGGAATCGAAGCGAACATTCTTCGGCCCACCGAGCGCATCTTCCACCGCGTTCACAATTGCCGGGGCCGGACCGTCCATCGGGAGTTCGCCGATGCCCTTTGCCCCATACGCTCCGTGGACGTTCCCCAACTCCTCAAAGAACACGCGAATCGGCGGCAGATCACTCGACGTTGGCATGATGTAGTTGGTCATCTGGCCGTTTTGCATGCGCCCATTCTGCCAAACTACTTTTTCATAAAGGCTGAATCCGATTCCCTGGGCGATACCGCCGACGATCTGTCCCCGCGCCAGCAATGGGTGCAGGACTTTTCCGACCTCCTGAAGCGCGACGAAGTCGTCCACCGACACGCTGTACGTCGTCAGGTCAACGGTGACTTCCGCAATGTAAACGGCCCAGGCGAACGCGGCATAGGCTTCTCCGCGATACTTTTCGTCGTCCCAGAAAATGCCGCTCGGCGCCTCGTAGCGCGACCAGCAGCGAAACTGGCCGTGTGTAGCAACGTGCTGCTGGCAGGCCGCACGAAATTCATCTGCGGAATAGCCTTCGCGAAGCAGGTTCGAGGAAATCAACGTTTGTGCAATGCCGAGAGCGGCAGACTTCACCAGGCTTCCCACCACCATTACCGTGCGGGACGCAACTGTCGGGCCGCTGTTGGGCACTTCTAGCGTGTCCGCTTGTGCCATGCTCACACTCTCGTAGGGAATCCCGAGAGCCTCCGCCGCAATCTGGCTCAGCACCGTTTTCGTTCCCTGACCAAATTCGGTGCTCGACACCAGCACGCGAACACTGCCGTCGGCACAACCTTCCACCCCGACTACTGAACTGAGGTGACGCTCACCCGAACCAGTGAATCCAGCGCCGTGCAAAAAGGCGGCAATTCCCATGCCCTTTCTGGACGTGCCGGCCTGGTTCTGATCCGCGAAACGCTGTTTCTTAGACTGATAATCCGAAACCTCCAATGCTCGGTCCAGCAATTTCCCCAGATCGATCGGCTCGTGTACGACCTGTTCGGTAGTAGTGGCTTGCCCCGGCTGCAGAAAATTTCGCCTACGGATCTCGACAGCAGAGAGACCTACGGTCTGCGCGAGCCGGTCCATGTGCCGCTCCATGGCGAACAAACTCTGTGGCGCTCCAAATCCACGGAACGCCCCATGGGGCGGCGCGTTGGTGGCTACCGCCTTGGCGCGGATTCGAACACTCGGCCAGTAATAAGGCCCGCCGGCGTGAATGGCGCCGCGCGAGAGCACGACCGACGACAACGTCGCATACGCTCCACCATCAATCGTGAAGTCGATCTCACCGCCAAGAATCTTCCCGTCGCGGCGCACAGCAGTTCGATGGCGGGTGCGTGAGGGATGCCGTTTGGTAGTTGCCACCATATCTTCCAGTCGGTCATAAATAATCTTCACCGCCCGGCCAGACTTGATCGCCAACAGCGCAGCGTGTGCGGCGATCATCGACGGATAGTCCTCCTTCCCTCCAAAAGCCCCTCCCGTCTCCATCTGCACCACGCGAACCTTCTCCGCCGGCAGGTCGCAAAGCGCCATCAGCGCCTTGTGAATGTAATAGGGACATTGCAGCGAGCCCCACACCGTGATCCCTTGCGCTGGATCGAACGCGGCAATCATCCCATTATTTTCGATGTAAAGTTGCTCCTGAGCGCCGGTCGAATACTCGCCTTCCACGATGTAGTCGGCCTTCTCCCAAACGCTGTCGAGATTGCCTTTTTCGATCAGGTACGTTTTGAAAACGTTGTCCGCGCCCCAAATGACTTGCGAGCGGCTCTCACTCTCGTCAATCGTGAAGATGCTTGGCAAAGGATCGTATTCGATGGATACAGCCTCAACCGCCTTCGGGAGGACGTGACGGTCTGGATGAGCCAACAGCAGAATGGGCTCCTCGGGATGATTCACCAATTCGTTTGCAAGGCACGGCTGATCATCGCCGATCAACGCGATGCAGTTCTTGCCAGGAATATCTTTCGCGGAGACGATTACGAATTCATCCCACGCGATGCCGGGACCGAACGTGATCTTCTGGATCCGTCCGCGGGGAATCTGGCTGTGAACGGTCGCTCCGAAGAGCATGTTGGGCAGTACCACGTCGTCGATGTACTGCGACCTTCCAGTCACCTTGTCGCGCCCTTCCTTGCGCGGAACCGATTGGCCGACGATGGGATCTGCGTTCATAATGTGAGAGCTTAGATGCGAGCTTCGACCCACCTCTCGCGAGCCCAACGGCCGCCGAGATTTGGGGTTGGGATAGTGTATGACAGACCGGCGAACAATAGCAGGGAAGCGTGATGAATGCGGATAGAAAAAGGTTATGGCACCGATCGACAGCTTTGATTTGCGATATATTCCCGCCCGGCAGGCCCGCCGGGGAACTCTCCTTCGGAGAAGACAGGGTTCCCTCGCAGATAGGTGGCCTTCACTACGCCGCGCAGAGTCTCTCCGAGATAGGGTGACACCGTATGGCGGTAATGCAATCGATCTTCCGTGACAACGAATTCGCGCTCGGGTTCAAAGATAACTAGATCAGCGTCATAGCCAGCCGCAATACGGCCCTTGCGCGTGTCGCAGCCCGCAAGTCGAGCCGGCCCGGCTGCCATCCAGTGCGCCAGATCGAGCAAAGTGAATCCCCGCTTGCTGGCCTCGGTCCACATCAGAGGCAACGCCACGGAAAGGCTCGCAATTCCGCCCCAGGCGGTGCGGAAATTGCCTTCCTGCAGACGCTTCATCACCGGAGGACAGGGCGAGTGGTCGGTGACCACAAAGTCGATCGTTCGGTCCCTGAGGCCTTCCCATAACTTCTCGCGATTCTCGCGGCTGCGGATGGGCGGCGCGCATTTGCTCAGCGTAGCTCCTTTCGCGATCGTTTCCGCGGACAGGTGCAGGTAGTGAGGACAAGTCTCCACGCTTACCGCTAGCCCTTCGGCCCGAGCGGCGCGCAGCTCCGGAAGCGCGTGACTGGAAGACAGGTGCACAATGTGCAGGCGAAAGCCGTATTCCCGGCACAGCGACAGCATCAGGCGGATGGCCGCCAGTTCCGCCTCGTCCGGGCGCGACTGGAGGTAGGTCGAGTAGTGGCTCCAATCTGCGTCGGCCAGGGCGGCGGTTGCTCGATCAATCGGTCCTGCGAGTTCCGCGTGTACCAGGAGCGGAAGGCCAGTCCGGGCAATATGCGGCAGAGCCAATCGCAACTGTTGCTCCGCAACCAGGGTGAAACCATCGATTCCGGGGTCGATGAGAAAACATTTGAATCCGGGTACTCCCTCGGCCGCGAGCGCTTCGATATCACCCTGATTGTCGTGGACTACGCCACCCCAAGCCGCCCAATCGACGCGGCATTTGCCGCCCGCCGCTGCACGCTTGGCCTGTAGCCCAGCGACCGTGGTTGTCGCGGGAAGACAATTCAGGGCCATATCGACAAGCATCGTGCAGCCACCTGCCGCCGCAGCCCGGGTCGCAGTTTCAAAACCTTCCCACTCCGAGCGGCCAGGATCATTGATGTGGACGTGGGAATCGACGAGTCCAGGCAGGATGGCCGCGTCGCCGAAGTCGTGGACCTTGTACTGATCAGACACTTGATCGGGTGAGACGACGCCTTGGATCCGTTCTCCTTCGACGAGGACGGCCGCAGCGCGGATTCCGTCGGGAGTGACCACGCGCCTGGCGACGAAGGCTTGCAGATCCAAAATAAAGCTCCTTGATGACCCTTGCATCCGAACGATCAAACCAGCATTTTACGAAATTCTGCGTCCGGCTTATACTCGCTTCTCAGCGAAGCGGCTGCGAAAGAGTCCATGTCGACTGATTTGCGGGTTCGCGGGTTGCTGACGCCAGCTGCCCTTGACGATTACGCATAGATAGAGCCAATACATGGACAATCCTTTCATGGCTCGCGCCATTCAGCTTTCGATTGATAACGTCCAGTCAGGACGCGGCGGACCCTTCGGCGCAGTCGTCGTGAAAGACGGCGCCATCGTCGCCGAAGCCGCCAACCAGGTCACCTCCACGAATGATCCCACCGCGCACGCAGAAGTGCTCGCGATTCGCGAGGCCTGCAAGAAGCTTGGCGTGTTCGATCTGGAGGGCTGCGAGATCTACACTTCCTGTGAACCGTGCCCCATGTGTCTGGGAGCCATCTACTGGGCCCGACTTTCTAAAGTCTACTTCGCCAACGCCGATGCGGACGCCTCCAAGATTGGATTCGACGATTCGCTGATTTATAGCGAGATCGCGCAACCACATTCCCAGCGCAGGATTCCGATGATTCAGATGATGCGCGAAGAGGCGTTAGCAGCGTTTCGTGCCTGGGAAAACAAGCCAAACAAAATCGAGTATTGAGCAGTTCGAGTAGCTGCCAATTTCAAGTTCGCGGAGGATTTTTGATCGATCGCTATTTCAAACTCACCGAAAACCAGACCTCCGTGAAGCAGGAGATGCTGGGCGGTCTTACGACTTTTGTGACGATGGCCTATATCGTCGTCGTGAATCCCCAGATCCTCGCTAAGGCTGGGATGCCCGCGGATGGCGTCGTCTTCGCGACCTGCGTTTCTGCCGCCGTGGCCACCCTGGTGATGGGACTGTATGCGAACTATCCGATCGCGTTGGCTCCGGGAATGTCGCTGAACGCGTACTTTACCTATTCGGTTTGCATCGCGATGCACGTTCCTTGGCGTACAGCGCTGGCGGTGGTCTTCTGTTCTGGCGTGCTGTTCCTGGTGCTCACGGTGACGCGCGTTCGCGAGCAGATCGTCAACGGCATGCCCGATTGCCTGAAGCACTCGACGGCTGCCGGCATTGGAATGTTCATTGCGTTTGTTGGCTTGCGAAACGCGAAGCTTGTCGTGGCCAATCCGGATACGTTTGTGGGCCTAGGCAGCTTTGCCGATAAAGATGTCCAAACTGCCTGCTTCGGCCTCGTCTTGACTCTGATCCTGATGTCACGAAAACTCCACGGTGCGATCCTGGTTGGCATCTTCGGCACAACCCTGCTTGGAATTCTTCGTGGAATCACGCACTGGCCAACTGCGATCTTCGCGATGCCGCACCCTTCGTCCACTTTTCTGCAGCTTGACTTTCGCGGCGCTGCCCATCTCGGCTTACTCGAAATCCTGTTCGCGTTCCTGTTCGTGGATCTTTTTGACAACGTCGGCACTCTGGTCGGAGTTTGCGAACAGGGCGGCTTCGTCAAGGACGGCAAGATTCCGCGTGCGGGTCGCATTCTAGTGGCGGACGGTGTGGGCACAGTCGTCGGCGCCTTGACGGGAACTTCCACGGTGACGAGTTACATTGAAAGCGCCGCAGGAGTTGCCGCCGGGGCTCGCACCGGATTGAGCAACGTTGCGGTCGCGGCGCTATTTTTGTTGGCGACGTTCTGCTCACCCTTGGCCACCGCAATTCCAGCCTATGCGACGGCTCCCGCGCTGATTCTCGTCGGTGTGCTGATGACGCAGTCGATCGCGCAAATTGCCTGGCAGGATTTCAGCGAAGCGGTCCCGGCATTTATAACAATGCTTGCCACGCCCCTGACGTTCAGCATCGCGACGGGCCTGAGCCTCGGCTTAATTTCTTATACGGTCGTGAAAGTCGCAGCTGGGAAGATTCGCGAGATCAACGCGCTCATCTGGATTCTCACCATCTTGTTCATCCTGCGGTACGTTTATCTGGCGGCAGCGTAGCGACGTTTGGGTTGCCAGAAGTCGCCTCGGCGCGAAGGAGGCTCGTTTTGTGCCTCCTCCACACCCGCGGCTCGTTACCTTTGCATCGCCACCTCCTGCTGCAAGGCCTCTTCGATCTCCTCAAATTCCTTCGAGGCCAGCCGGAACGCTCCGGCCCCGATCACGCCCGCAACCTGCTTCGGATTGCGCATACCCACGATCGCGCCTGTCACTGCCGGGTTGTGCAGCGTCCATGCGATAGCAACTTCGCCGGCGGTTCTGCCATGGCGTCCGCCAACTTCCTTCAGCAACTCGACGAGGCGGAGATTGTGCGAAAGCAACGGCTCGCGGAAGTTTGGATTTTGCAATCGCCAGTCTTCCGCAGCGAGGGACGAAACGCGCTGCCGAGTCATGCCACCGCTCAGCAAGCCGGAATACATCGGCGAGTAGACGATGACCCCAATATTGTTCTGCAAAGCGTATGGCAGAATGGAATTCTCGACATCACGCGCCAGCATGGAGTAAGGCGGCTGCAGGGAAGTGATAGGCGCAATCGCAGCAGCGCGTTTCATCTGTGCGACATTGAAATTCGACACGCCGATGTGCCGGACTTTGCCTTCTTCCTTCAGGCGCGCCATCTCGGTCCAGCCCTCTTCGATGTCCGCATCCGGCTCCGGCCAGTGAATCTGGTAGAGGTCGATGACGTCCACGCCCAGCCGCCGCAGGCTGTCTTCACATTCCTGCCGAATGGACACCGCTTTTAGAGTCCCGCCGATCTTTCCGTTCTCGTCCCATGTCCGTTCACATTTGGTGAAGACGTAGGGTCGCTGATTCCTTCCATGCAGCGCCTGCTTCACCACCTCTTCGGAATGCCCCAACCCGTAGACCGCCGCGGTATCAATCCAATTGATTCCGCGATCGAGTGCGTCGTGAATCGCTGTAATCGAGTCATTATCGTTTTGCGGCCCCCAACTCCAGGTCCAGCCGCTTCCACCCATTGCCCATGCGCCGATGCCGATCGGCGTAATCATTAAATCGCTGTTACCTAATCGTCTGGTTTCCATCTCAACCTCCATTTGTGCCAGTTATACGCTCAGTATGTCTTTCGAACGACGCTAATCTGGGTGCATTTCTGAGTCCATACTCCGCAAAAGTCGCGCGCCGTCCACCTGCCTGAAGGCAAAGCGTTTGTTGAATCCAACCCGCACGCTGCCTCATCTGAATTCTATAAGGGAAGTACCGCTGGGTCTGCGCGTCGACAGCTTCCGACACGTCGTCTTGGGGTGGGGAAGGGTATTGCACTCATGCAGAGTATTGCAGAAGAAAAAGGCCAGGCTCTTTCCGGGCGCTACCTCGCTTTGCTGGAGGTAGCGTCGGCTATCGCGTCACACCGAACGCTGGAAGAATTGTTTACCGACCTTGCCCAGCGGCTTCATCCCATCATAGATTTCAGCTATCTCAGCGTCCTGCTCTACGATTCGATGCGGAATGCAATGCGCGTCCATATTTTGAATTCAGACGGCCCCGACACGGTTCGGCCCGGCATGGAGTTTTCCATGGACGAGTCGCCTTCCGCCTGGGTGTGGACGAATCAGCAGCCCTTGGTCCTCGACGATCTCGATCGTGAAGATCGATTCGCACGGCCCATCCAGTTGATGCGCGAGTACGGAGTGCGCTCTTTCTGCAGCATCCCGTTGAGCACTCCGCGGAGAAGGCTGGGCGCTTTCAGTTTGGGGCACACCGCACCAAACGCTTACGCGCTCGATCAACTCGAAATTCAGAAACTGGCTGCGAGTCAGGTCGCCGTCGCCGTCGAGAACGCGTTGAACTATCAGGACGCGTCCACGTTGCAGGCAGAGGTGGCTCGCGAACGGGACCGCCTGAAACTGCTGCTCGACGTAAACAACGCCGTGGTATCGAACCTGTCGTTGACAGAACTGTTCAAGGTGATTCCGCGTCGCGTGCGCTTGGCGATGCAGTGCGATGGAGCCTGCCTGTCGTTGCCGGACGCGTCAAAGCAAAAACTGGAAATTCATGGACTCGATTTTCCTGAAGGCCGCGGATTCCTCCAGGAGGAAACGCAGATCCCCATCGACGGATCGAGCCCGGGCAAGGCGTTTCGGACCGGCGAGCCTGTCCTCTTTGAAACCGCGCCACGCGCCTTGCACGTAAGTTCTCTGCAGTTGAACTTCCAGGAGGGAGTGCAATCCGGCTGTTTCCTGCCGCTCGTGCGAGGCGATCGCAAGATTGGAGTGCTGCATTTATTGGACAGGCATCCTCATCGTTTCTCTGAAGCCGATGCGGACTTCCTGCAGCAGGTCTCCAATCAGGTCGCGATCGCGCTCGACAATGCGATGCAGTACCGCGAAGTCGACGAGTCGAGGGAGCGTCTAGCAGGAGAAACATCCTATCTGCGTACCGAGATCCGCGCCGCGCGCGGTTTCGACGAAATTCTTGGAAACACGCCAGTC
>PMUM01000277.1 GCA_003166855.1 Acidobacteriaceae bacterium
ATTCTGTCTCCTTCACTTCGGTTGCAAACGCTTCTTGATCCATCACCGGATCCTGCGTCAGTCTTCCAGATCATCCGGATCGAAGGCCGGTGCGTCCGGTGACCGCGCAGGACAGGTGCGCTCCGACAAAATCAACGGCGGCAGCGGCGTCTGCGAATAGTTGAACGCATCCTGCATATCATTGGCGAACTTATCTGCGCCCCCCAGGCTTCGCAGCCCGAAAGTCTCCTCCATAAACCGCAGCACGCTCGCAAATTCGATTTCCGTGTGATACACCCCCTGCATTGCCCACGGGCTGATGATCAAAAACGGCACGCGAATCCCCAGTCCGAATTGATCCCGATAGGGAGGAGCGACGTGGTCGTACAGCCCACCAAAATCATCCCAGGTCAGAATGATGACCGTGTTGGCCCATTGCGATGCTGGCCCCTGCATCACGGCATTGATCTGCTGCACCGTCCAGTTCTCGCCGATGCACGCGCTGTCGGGCGGATGATCCGTATCGATGCTGGGCGGCGTAACAAAACTCAGCGCCGGCAAATTTCCCGCAAGCGCGTCCGGAATGAAGTTCGCCTCGTCCACTACCTTCGTCGTCCAATCATTCCCGTAAAAAATCGAACTGAAGCTGCGAAACGGATTGTAGATATAGCCACTCTCCGTCGATAACATCGTGTACGCTTTCCACGACACTCCCGCCGCATCTGCTAGGTCCCCGATCGTGGTGGCGCTGAAGCATGGAAACTCGGCCGCCACCGTCTCGTTCGTCTGCATGAACGGTACGGTTGTTCCAGCGACTGCGTCGCATCCCCACTGCGCCGGTTGCGTGCTGCGCGGATTGTCCAGCACTCTCTGCGCGCTGCCCGAAATCAACGCTAGGTGTGCCGGATACGATCCCGACGAGACACTGCTGAATGCCGCATCCGCCAACGCGTAGTTCTGCGCATAGGACCAGTAATTCGGGATGTCCGACTGGTACAGCTGGCCCATGCACGCCATGTCGCCATTGACCGAGCAGGTGAGCTCAAGGTCGAAGCGGTCCATGCGCCCGCCATCAATGTTGCCGTGATTGTCGGTCCACTCGTGCCCCATATCATGTGTCGGCGGATCGGGAAGATGGCCCAGCGTCACCACCTGCCCCGTGCTGATCGTGCCTGACGTAGCTCCGTTCGCTCCCGGAAATGTTCCGAAGTACGAATCGAAGCTGCGGTTCTCTTTGACGATGTAAACAATGTGCTCAATCTTGCCGAACGACGCCGTACTGGGCTTCACTTTGATGAATGGCGTGAATTTATTCCAAACCGTCCCGTAACCCTTATAGCCGGAATATGCCGCCTTGATGAGAGCCGATCCCGCTCCCTTCATGGTCACCAGCCCCGTGCTGGACACCGTTGCGATCGACGACTGGACGCTCGACCACGTGACCTTACTCGTGAAATCGGTGACGGTTCCATCCGAATAGTAACCGTAGGCATGCATCTGCACTGTCTGCCCTGGGGAGAGCAGCACTTCCGGTGGAGTAATGATGATGATCTCAATCCGGTTCGTCACCGCAAACAGCTGGGCTGAGAGCGCCAGCAAAATAAACGCATATCTCATTCACGACACCTTCGCCGCGAAAGTCTGAGCGAACCTCCGCACGATGTCAAGACGAAAACCATTTTCAGCACGAGAACTCTGCTCTGCCGTCGGATTGTGCAAGAACTTGCAAGAAAATGTTGCAAGAACTTGCATGATCGCTGCTTCGTTGGACCTCTCTCTCTCTCAAGATTGAGCGCAACGCTCGCGAAAGAGATTTTCCCATTTACACCTCAACCCTCCATGTCGTAAGCTCGTCGAGCTTTCGCGCGGTTTCCCCAATCAGCCGACACCGCAGTCCTGGAGCCGAAGCCCAAAGGAATTCAAATCCATGCCACTTCCTCCGCGAAATCTCTCTGCTCGCGTTGCGCTTGCGCTGTCTACCGCGATCCTGTTCGCCGGATCTTTAGCCACCGCACAGACCGCCATCACGACCTATCACGTCGACAACAACCGCACCGGTTGGAACTCTCACGAGACCGTGCTCACTCCGGCCAACGTCGGCAGTTCTTCCTTCGGACTTTTGAAGGGCGTACCCCTCGACGATCAGGTCGACGGGCAACCGCTGTTCGTTCCCGCCGTGAACATCACCGCCGGAAGTCACCAGGGTGTGCATGATGTGGTGTACGTCGCCACCGAAGGCAACACCATCTACGCCATCGACGCTGAGGCCGGCACGATCCTTCTCAAACCGAACTTTGGGAAGCCCGTTGGCTATCCTCTGGGTTGCACCAACAACGGACCCAACGTAGGCATCAACTCCACTCCGGTCATCGACCTGACGAGCAACACTCTGTACGTCGTGATCTACACGCACGACGCAACCGGCCCGGCCTATCGCATTCATGATCTCGACCTCGGTAGTCTGACGGACAAAGTCGCTCCGCAGCTGGTCGTGGCCTCGCACACCCTGACTGACGGCACTACTTTCAATTTCAACGCCACCTACCAACGCCAGCGTCCCGGACTGCTTCTCGCCAACGGCAGCGTCTATGCCGGATTCGGCAGCTTCTGCGACTTTGCCGCCAATCTCTCCCGCGGCTGGCTGCTGGGTTGGTCTACTGGCTCCCTCACCCCGCTCCCCTCCAACCAGGTCTTCGACATACAAGCCACATCAGTGAACAACTTCTTCCTTTCTTCGATCTGGATGTCCGGCTACGGCCTCGCCACCGACGACTCCGGCAACATCCTCTTCGTCACCGGAAACTCCGATTACTCCGGCACTACTTATGACGGCGTCAGCAACATTCAGGAAAGCGTTGTAAAAGTGTCGTCGAATCTGTCCACCGTGCTCGACCTCTTCACCCCAATGAACCAGGCCAGCCTCGACCAATCCGATAGCGACTTCGGTTCAGGAGGTCTTCTGGTTCTCCCCGATCAGCCCGGTTCCACGCCGCATCTGGCAGTCGCCGCCGGCAAAGCCGGCAGCCTTTTCCTGATGAACGAAGACAGCCTCGGCGGATACTCCACTACGAAGAACAACGTCCTCGGAACCTATAGCATCGGTGGATGCTGGTGCGGGCAGTCCTACTTCGTCGATTCCTCCGACGGCGCCGGCCGCGTCGTCGCCAGTGGCGGACAGTCCATTCAGGTCTACAAAGTCCAGACCTCGCCGATTCCCGCTTTGATCAAGGTTGCGTCGTCTGTCACTCTTTCCGGCGGCATACAGTTCCCAGGCTTTTTCACCAGCATCTCCTCCAACGGAACGGCCAGTCCCATCATCTGGACGCTGTCACACCCAACCAGTGCAACCGGCAACCCAATCTATCTCTACGCGTTCAATCCCGAAGTACTGATCAAAGGCAATATGAAGGGACTCTTCCGGGCCCGTGCCGGTAGTTGGCCAAACACCGGAGGCAACTCCAACCTGGTTCCAGTCGTTGCGAATGGTGAAGTCTTCGTCGCCAGCCATGCGCAACTAAAAATCTTCGGCATCAAACCCGCACAGAAGAAATAGACCTATCCAACAGGGGAATGCAAAAGGCCGCGCGGATGGTGGTATCCGGCGGCCTTTGTGATGGAGGCGCACCTATGCGGGTATGTGAAAGCCTCCGGTTTGGCAGCTTTGGTTTAGATCTTCCTTCGCACTCGCCCCCCCAATGCCGCCCCATGAAAAAAAGCCCTGGGGGAGGGCCTTAATGTAGTAACTCTAGGAGGCAGTAATCTACCATAATGTCTATGGAAATAGTATAGATATTTAAAAAATATTTTCGCCTTGAATCTCAGGGCCGAATCTCAATGGGCGTCCCGTCCGCCACCGCGAGCCAGATCTCGTCGATCTCCTGATTGGTGACCGCAATGCATCCGTCCGTCCAATCCTTCGCCCGGTGCCCGGCCCCCACCCACCCGTAGCCGTTCGGCAGTCCATGCACGAGCACATCTCCCCCGGGCGAGATGCCTTTTTGCTGCGCCGCCACCCGGTCATGCGAACTGGGATACGAGATATGCAGTGACTTGTAAAACTGGCTGTGCGCGATGCGCGAATCGAGAACATACAGGCCTTCGGGAGTTTTGTGGTCCCCCTGCCGCGTCTTCGCTCCCACCGGATCTCCACCCAG
>PMUM01000386.1 GCA_003166855.1 Acidobacteriaceae bacterium
ACGGTACACTTCGGACGCTTACTGAAGTCGGGCCGTGGAATCATCAGCAATATGCATGATTTCCGGTTTTCGGAGCGCATCTTTGAGGTCATACGCGATCCGAAATTTCCGCAAGCGCGGTCGAAATCGCAAATTCACTTTCTGGCGGATTCTTTGGGGGCGGACGGCCTGGTTACACCTAGGCGTTCGCGAGAGATTTGCGCGATAGAACGAGCCAAAGTGCGACACGTGATTGTGCGTCGTGATTTCTATATTGAGTGCAGCTGTGGCTATGCGGGACCGGCCTTCGACGGCGCTTGTCAGAAGTGCGGCACTGCTGAACTATCAGAAAAATTGATGCGACGAGAAGATTATGAATAGCGAATTCCATCCGCCACAGTTTACTTCGTTGATAGTGCCAAAACATGGAGTCGTAACGCTATGCGGCTACGGTATCCAGGTCCGCGTGGATCGCGGACATCTGCTTCTTGAGGACGGCATCGGGGCTGAGCGTCGACAATGCCGCCTTCCGCGTGTCGGTCACGGCCTGCGTCGCCTAGTCGTTATCGGCTCGGACGGAATGGTGTCTCTTGCCGCGTTGCGTTGGCTGGCGGATCAAGGCGCAGCTTTCGTCATGCTGGAAAGGGACGGTTCCGTTTTGGCAACGACTGGCCCGGTTCGCTCATCGGATGCCAAGCTGCGGCGCGCTCAAGCTCTGTCTCATCATTCTGGAGCCGCGTTGCGAATCACGCGGGAACTGATCAGTCAGAAGCTCGCCGGACAGGAACGGGTTGCCCGTCACACGCTGCTCGATTCTGCAACTGCGGACGCAATCGCCCAGTTCAAGGTCGAGGTGCCCACCGGCGACAGCATCACGACGATCCGGTTGATCGAGTCACAGGCCGCCCGAGCATACTGGTCAGCGTGGAGCACCCTGCCCATCAATTTTCCGAAGAATCAACTACTTCGAGTTCCGGAACACTGGCGCAGCTTCGGAGCGCGCGTCTCGCCACTGACGGGATCACCACGGCTCGCGGCCAATCCACCGAACGCAATTCTCAACTATCTTTATGCGTTGCTGGAATCCGAGGCTCGGCTGGCCGCTGCTGCCATCGGTCTCGATCCCGGCATCGGTGTCCTGCACGTGGACACAACCGCTCGCGACAGCTTGGCGTGTGACCTTATGGAAGTAGTCCGTCCTCAAGTTGACTCCTATCTGTTGGACTGGATTACCCAGCAGCCGCTGAATCGGGAATGGTTCTTCGAGCAGCGTGACGGCAATTGCCGCCTGATGGCACCCTTCGCGGTTCAACTCTCGAAGACCGCACCGATGTGGGGTCGTGCGGTCGGACCGATTGCAGAGTGGGTCGCTCGTGCTTTCTGGTCAACCATCCGCAAACCCAATGCTCCGTTCGCTACGAGACTAACTCAAGGCAACAAGCGACAAGCGAAAGGTGCGCCGCCGCTGCCACCATCGATTAACGCGCCACGCCGAGCAAACCTTTGTCGTGGCTGCGGGAAATCGATCCAAGATGGGAGCGCAAACTGTGTATCTTGTTCGGTTGATGATGCCACCAGGAACATGCTCAATGCTGCACGGATTGGCCGCCAAACGGCGAACGCGCCTGAAGCTCAGGTAAAGCGTGCGAACACTCAACGCAAGAACGCTCTAGCGCAGCATGCGTGGAAGGCGTCAGGCCAGCCCGCATGGCTGAGTGAGAAGGTCTATTTAGAACAAATACAGCCACTCCTTGCCTCAATGTCAACATCCACGATTGCGCGAACAATCTCCGTTTCGCGCTGGTACGCTGGGCGCATCCGGGAGGGCTACCGGCCACATCCGAGACACTGGCAGTCATTGGCAGAATTGGTGGGTGTTCGGGAATGGATTCACAATTAATCCGTTCTTTTGGGTATTCGACGCCGTTAATGGCCTCCGTTGAATGATGTCAGCAGTCACTTAATGGACATTTGCGGGATATCGAATCATTGACGATCTGAACTTGCGGCCATAACCTACTTTCATGGGCGATGCGTCGATAAACATCACAGCTGATGCACTCGAATATGCCGAACAGAAGTTTTTGAAGCTGTTTGGCAAAGACCAGGGAAGCACCGAACTTAAGGGCTGGTTTAGAGGCTTGCAGCAAACGGCTCACACGCTAGCTGCGAGCGTTCACTGCCTTGGAATGCGAAGGCCGTTGCCGTTCGACAGCATATACCAGCCTACTCGTTTGCTCGTTGCTCGTGACAGCGGCGAAGCATCGGCTGAAGCATCGTCGTTCGCGTGGGAAAATAAGGTCAGCCGCTCGATTTTGCGTGGACGAGCGTATGAGGAAAAGTCAATCCCAATTTGCGATTTCCTCCAGCGGGACGATGATGCTCTGATTTTCGGTGGACCAGGTTGGGGAAAAACGACGTTTCTCCACCACGTTTTTCGCACAACGGTGACAAATGATGATGTGCTTCCTGTTCTCATCAGTCTCCGAAGGACCAACGCGCTTGAGGACCTCGAACGATATGTTGGTGAGTGTTCACGCATTCAGAAAAAGCAGCGCAGAGCTTGCACACTGCTACTAGTGGACGGCTACGACGAAGTAAAAACAGAAGAGCGCAAACGAGTCTCGGAAGCACTCCTGCGATTTCAAGCTCATCGCGCGGGCAAGTTCTATCTCACATGCCGAGATTACTACCACGTGGCGTTGCTCAAAGCACCTGAAGTACGCCTTGAAGCCTTCACGCGAGACGATCAAATCCGCTTTGTGGGTATTTTCCTCGCTGCGTTTAGCGTCTTGCGCGACGACGCGAAAACCGTGGTTTCGCAACTTGAAGAGCGCGGGTTTAAGGAGTTCCTCTCTCATCCGCTGCTTCTAACGCTCGCTTGCATTGTCCGGACTACTTCATCCAGCGTGCAGCCGCGGAGTGCGCTACGACTGCTGGAGCGTGCAATTGACGTGCTTTGCCTTCATTGGGACGAGCAGAAAGTCATAGACAGGCAACGAACGACTCCGCTCGACGGTTATGATCGCGAGCGAATCTTGAAGCATATTGCCTACAGAGCACGATCTCCCTTCGTGAAGCGACAACGAGCGGAAGAGATTACGAGAAAGCAACTGTCTCTTCTGGGAATGGACAAGGTCGAGCCGCGCGACGCATTGATTGAGATTGCTCGTTTTTACGGCATTCTCGTTCCTGCTGAGGATGGCTACGAGTTCGTTCATCGCACAATCCACGACTTCCTGGCAGCCAAACAGTGGGTCGAGTCCGGCGAGTTTGCAAGGGAACGATCATATGAATGGAACGCACGCACGGCTTATGCGGCTTGTCTCCTTGGAGACGCGACGGATGTATTAAAACAAGCACTCGAAGCTCGTGATGGATTGCCCACTGCTACCGAAATAATCGGGAACTACGCGGGCTTCGACTATCCCACCATCGCGGACGCCTTATTCGAGTATTTCGCAAAGCCTGGGCGGGTTCTCCAGTATGAAAGGCGATTGCATTCAGAAACCGACTCAAAGTACTCGCCGCGCATCATCGGACTACTGGAGTCCGACTTCATTCGACTCGCGAATTCGGATTTTCTCAACTTCATTGTCGACTATTTCTGCGAGCGAAAATCGAAGGTTGCTGATCTCTTGGTTGCGTATGCTGCGACTGAACTCTATTCGCGCTGGATGAAGCTTGAGCATCAGACCTACGCGAAGGCGTTCGCTGCCTACAAGACAGAGATCTTCACGTTCGCGGTGCCGGGAGCGAAGCAAGCGCAGCTACAATTCCTCGACCCGGTGCCTCGAAATAGAATGAAGGACCGCAAGCCACCTGAAGTGCCAGAGGAATAATGGGCCTGCTGTCTCGAATAGCGGTTCTGGCAATCCTGTGCTCAACGGAAATCCGCGATTCCTGGTGCGGCCACTCCGCTCCTAATCTTCGCTCGATACGCCGGACACTAATTGACGAACGACCACATCCGCGCGTCACATCATTCACCAAATCTCCACATCACATCAGGTCAGGGCTTTCGTTGACCATACCGGCCACATCCACGGCACTGGGAGGCGCTGGCGGAACTCGTTGGCGTTTCTGCGAATGCCTGTTAGCCCGCCTGTTGTCGTCAGGTTGGGAGAACTCATCGTTGCGAACGAAGAAATTGACCATTGCGGATGTTTGGTTTCAGTAGTTTAACCGCAGCACGGTGCGCTACGTGCGGTACCGCCGCGTTGCCTCTACTCAGCGAACTCCACGCACATGGGATCTTGCGATGCCAGCTTCACAGGACACCCAGCATCAGCCGCGATACGCTCGATGACTTCGTAGGACGGGAAGCCGGGATCAGCGATCCATCCCTGTACATACTTTCGCACGCGGCTCTTACTGGCTGGCCTCATGGTCTGCCAATCGACCAGCTCCCAGGGCCCGTCTGGCGACGAGTCCGCTGGCTGGAGTAAGAGCAGGTAGTGTTNNTAGCAGGTAGTGTTCGCGTAGTAGTTGGTCGGTGTGTGAGGTTCCGTGTGGTCCTCGTTCCTTCGCCTTCCTCTTGTTGGTCTTGTCACTCTTCGCACTGGGCGGTTTGTTCTGTGAGGGCAAGTCGGGGCGGATAACCTTCATTAGTCTTTGGACCACAGCGTCCATGCCATCCTGTGAGCGAGCAGCGATTCGATCTGCCAGCATGGGCGCACTTTTCACTACATCCTCGAAGGTCAAGTTGAACCATACGGGCAGGATGACCTTCCTTCCGTCGTGTTCCCGAGCTGTAAGCCCGCTCAGTTCTCGCTGCGGCCAGCGCTTCGCAAAAAAATGCGGGCTCAGAACCACGATCCCGTAGTTCGAGTGGGCCAGGCCGCGTTCGATGGCTTCGCGCAGGCTATCTCCTACCTGTAGTTCGTGCTCGTCATACCAAATGCGAATGCCGGACTTGTTCAAGCGTTGCGCAAGTGGTCTTACGAATTCATCCTTATCTTCACTGGCGTGGGAGATGAACGCATCAAACTCGGAATCTCGATGGTTGGCCTGCGATAAAAGAACCCGCCGCTGTATCGCTTCTCCGTGCCTCAGTAGCGACTTGATCCGGACTATGAGTTCTCCGGGAAGTGCTGGTCTCGACAGAAAATAGTCGGCACCCGCCTCAATCGCTTCGATCCTGTCTTTCGAATCACTCAACTCTGTAAACACTATGACTGGGATCAGCTCAGTTAAAGGATTGCTCTTTAGTTCCCGACAGAAATCAAAGCCTGACTTCCCAGGCAGGACCGCTTCCACAATGATTAGGTCCGGTAGTTTGTTCCTCACAATTAACGCTGCTTGTTCGCTGTCCGGGGCGTAATCCACGCCATAACCAGTGCGCGACAGTAAACGTAAGGTCAGGTTCGCACTTTCCTGGCGTTCCTCCACGAGCAGAATGGTCGGACGGTATTCGGATTTAGGTATGTTCACCATGCTGGTTGCAGCTCGTTGACGCCCAACTCGCCCGAACTGGGAATTGTACCTGCTAACGCCGCCATCGTGCCGAGCAGTTCAACCAAGGTGCCAGTCAAACCCGCTGGAGTAGAATCGGCGTTGTGGGACTGCCATGCGTCACAGCGACATCGTTCCCGAACATGAATGCGACGGTGAGCTGATCGAGCTGCCGCCAACTCCCACACATATTCAACGCGCCTGGTGCTCCGTGTGTGGGGCCGAGTTCTCGTACCAGCCGGACTCTGACTGGGTCTTCATNNATGCGGAGTGTGATCGAGTAGTAGGGCGTTGCTGGGCGGCGCAAGAGTCCCCTGAAAAAAAGGCCCGACGCTCTACCCCCCCAAACACGAAGAACGTCGGGACCATCGATCTTGCGTCCAGCTTCCCACTCTCCA
>PMUM01000340.1 GCA_003166855.1 Acidobacteriaceae bacterium
ATGCCGGTGCTTGCTGCCGCGAATCTGCTGCGGTGCTGGGCGCACGACTTTCCCCGAGTTCACTTTCTCCTTCACCGCCGCCATCCCATCCTTCAGGTGCAGCTCCCGCGGGCGCCCGTAATCATACAGGCGATAGGTGGTATCGGACTGTTGTTGCGTCTCCACCACGATCGATCCCGGCCCGAGCGTGTGCACCGTGCCCCCGGCTACATAAATCATGTCGCCCGCATAAACGTTGATCCAGTTGAGAACTTCCTCCGCGCGCTTCTGATGAATTGCCTCTTCCAACTGTTGCACGGTGACGCCTGGTTTCAGGCCCAACGCAATCTGCGCACCCGGCTTGGCGTGAGCAATGTACCAGCATTCGGTCTTACCCCACGGCTGGCCCACACGCACAGCCTGTGCATCATCGGGATGAACCTGCACCGAAAGTTTCTCGTGGGGGAAAAGAAACTTGAGCAGCAAAGGAAACCGCTTCGGGTCCCGCGCCGCATCGCCTACTAATTCGCGCTGGTACTCCTCGCTCAACTGCGACAGTGTCTTTCCAATGAACGGACCGTTGGCCACTTTGCAATCGTCGCCGCTCAGCCATGCCTCACCGATCTTTTCTTCGAACTTGTGATTGGGATAAATCGGTGACAAGTCGAGAGTGCCCCACGGACGCGGATCAAATCCCGGAAGCATCAACAATGGATAAAGATTTCCCATGCAAACCCTACGCCCACAAAAAAGACCGCCCGCAAATGGAACGGCCTTTGCCGAACCTGATGATCAAACTTCCACAGCGCGCCCAGCGTTACAGCGCGGCGAAGAATTTCCGCATGCGCTCCAGGCCTCGATCCAACTCAGCCTTCGACGTCGCATAGGACACTCGAATGTGCTCGCTCGTTCCGAATCCCTCGCCCGGAACCGTGGCTACGTGAGCCTCGCGCAACAGCCGCCCAGCCACGTCGGACGCCGATTTCAGGCCACCTCGCCCGAGAAATGACGAAATATTCGGATAGGCGTAAAACGCGCCTTCCGGCAGGGTGCACCTCACGCCCGGAATTGCGCGCAATCCCGCCACAACATGATTGCGAAGCTCGATGTATTCACGTCGCATGTGCTCAACGCACTCTTGCGGCCCCTTTAGCGCAGCCACGGCAGCTTTCTGCACAATCGAAGTCGGATTCGACGTCGACTGGCTCTGCAGTTTCGCCATCGCACTGACCACCGCCGACGGAGCCATGGCATATCCGAGCCGCCATCCCGTCATCGCGTATGTCTTCGAGAGCGACCCGAGGACCACGAAGCGCTCCTTGTATTCCCGCAGAGCGCCCACGGAGAAATTCTTGCCCGCGTAATTCAGATACACATAGCACTCGTCAGACAGTACCCAAATCCCTCGCTGGTGAGCCAGACGAATGACCTCGGTCATGTCTTCCGCGCTCATGACCGCGCCCGAAGGATTCGACGGCGAATTGAGAATGATCACCTTCGTCCGCGGCGTGATCAACTGCGCCACCATCTCTGCCGTCACGCGGAATCCCTGCGACTCGTCCGATTCCAGCAGCACGCAATTTCCGCCCGCGTAGCGCACGATGTCCTTAAACGACACCCAGTACGGAACCGGCAGAATCACTTCGTCGCCATGATCCACCAAGACCTGAATCGCATTGAACAGAGCATGCTTGCCGCCGGTCGAGGCAATCACTTCCTCACGCCGGTAATCGGAATCGAAGTCCACGTTATGGCGATGCGCAATCGCGTCGCGCAGTTCAGCTGTTCCGGCGACGGCGGTGTATTTCGTGAAGTTCCCCTGAATCGCGGCAATGGCGGCGTCCTTGATGTGCTGCGGCGTCGCGAAGTGTGGCTCGCCGGCGCCAAAATCGACCACGTCGATTCCCTGCGAGCGCAGCTTGTCGGCCTCGGCCACCACCGCCATGGTGGCGGAGGGCTCGATGCGGTTGATTCTTTCCGTGAGTCTCAGCGCTTCCGTCTTTTCTGTGGTAATGCTGGCCGTGGTCATGCCTTCTTCTTCCTTTTCCTCGGGACTTCCGCCAGGTGCGTGTCCCGCAACTTGTATGCGGGATCCAGTTTTTCCCGCAGCTTTTGTTCCACCGCGTCAGGGACGAGATCTTTGACTGGCCCCCCGGCCTGCGCCACTTCGCGCACCAGCCGCGAACTTACGTAGGAATACTTCACGGCCGGCATCATGAAGACCGTTTCGAGCGTGGGCTCGAGCTTGCGGTTCATCAGCGCCATCTGCAGTTCGTATTCGTAATCGCTGATGGCGCGAATTCCGCGCAACACACACATGGCGTCGATCGACTTCGCGTATTCCACCATCAGGCCGTCGAACGTGTCGATGCGAACGTTGCTCCAATCGGCCGTCAGATGTCGCAGCATCTCGAGCCGCTCCTCCAGGCTGAACATCGGGGTCTTCTCCGAATTCCGCAGAATCGCAACCACCAGCTCTTCGAACATCTTGCTGCCTCGCTCAATCAGATCGAGGTGCCCGTTGGTGGGCGGAT
Source organism: Acidobacteriaceae bacterium (assembly GCA_003166855.1). GTDB lineage: Bacteria > Acidobacteriota > Terriglobia > Terriglobales > Acidobacteriaceae > Sulfotelmatobacter. The sequence continues at coordinate 2,514 of PMUM01000340.1, forward strand.
CAAATGACCCGGGATAGACAGCGATGCCCTTATTCAATCGTCCTCACAGAAAGGCCGTCGGTTCAGCGTTTTGAGCAAACAGGAGCAATAGGAGATTTTATGCGGGCGGGAGCAACAATGGCAATCGCGAAGGGGGATTCGGGTTGAAGACGACTGGGGAGACCCGGGCGCGGCATCTAGAAACGCCGCGCCCGGAGGAACGAAAACTAGCGCTTAGCCGCGATCGGCACCTTGACCGGTTCGGGAGGAGCGCTCGGCATCGTCGTAACGCGGCCGTTTGCAGCCCCGTTCGTCGGGGCGGGCACGGCCGCCGGTTGCGCCGGGCTCTGCGCCAATCCCAGCGCCTTGCGTACTTCAGTGTCCAGCTTCGCCATGACGTCTTTGTTGTCTTTCAGGAACTGGCGGGCATTCTCGCGTCCCTGGCCAATGCGTTCGCCCTTGTAGCTGAACCACGATCCGGACTTCTCGAGGATGTTGTTGTTCACAGCGATGTCGAGCAGATCGCCCTCACGCGAAATACCTTCGCCGTACAGGATGTCGAACTCCGCTTCGCGGAACGGCGCCGCGACCTTGTTCTTCACCACTTTCACCTTCGTGCGTGAGCCGGTGACCACATCCCCTTCCTTAATCGCGGCAATGCGTCGAATGTCGACACGCACCGACGAATAAAACTTCAGCGCGCGTCCGCCGGTCGTCGTTTCCGGATTGCCGAACATCACGCCAATTTTTTCGCGAATCTGGTTGATGAAGATCAGGCAAGTCCTCGACTTCGACACGGTCCCAGTCAGTTTCCGCAGCGCCTGCGACATCAACCGCGCCTGCAACCCCATGTGGCTATCACCCATTTCGCCGTCGAGTTCGGCCTTCGGCACGAGTGCCGCGACCGAATCCACCACCAGCACGTCGATGGCGTTCGAGCGCACCAGGGCCTCTGTGATCTCCAGCGCCTGCTCGCCGTAGTCGGGCTGCGACACCAGCAAGTTGTCCACATCCACACCTAGTTTCTTCGCATATGCCGGATCGAGCGCATGCTCGGCGTCCACAAACGCGGCCATGCCCCCGGTTTTCTGTGCCTCTGCGATCACCTGCAGCGTAATGGTGGTCTTGCCCGAAGACTCGGGCCCAAACACTTCCACCACGCGCCCGCGCGGAAAGCCGCCCACGCCCAGGGCCGCGTCGAACGAGATCGACCCGGTCGGGATCACCGCGATCGGCACGATCGCTTCCTTCGACCCCAGCCGCATGATCGAGCCCTTGCCGAATTGTTTTTCAATCTGCGAGACCGCCAGTTCAATCGCCTTGCCCCGTTCATCCGCCATGGAGTGGCTCCTTTATAAGTGCCGACTAAATGAAATCTAATCTGGCCGGATTATACATACAGATTGAAGCGAAGAAAAGGCGAATCAACATAATTAACCTGTGGAAGGTTCCAAAATGGGGCGAGCGGTTGTGTGGCGCGGGCTGGGGATGTGTAGATGTCTGATTGTGTGGGACCGGGTTGTGTGGGACCGGGTCTCTGACCCGGTCAGGCCGCGCAAGCGGCCTTGCGGCCTCAGACCCCTTCAAAGACCCGCTCCAGTGAGCGGCACGAGATGGGTCGAGATCCACTGGTGTAGCAGGGCAAAGCGAAACTTACCGTCCGCGATCGTTTTGAACATGAAATCGCTTGCCGCCTTGCTGGAAATGTCCAAATCGAATCCGTTCATCAACAGAAACGTGTGGGCGGCGGCAAATCCCACTCGCTTGTTGCCGTCCAGAAACGCGTGATTATTGACCAACGACTCCAGCAGGGCGGCCGCCTCTTCGCTCAGGTCGGTGTAGTAACCAGTCTGGGGACGGAACACCGCGGACTCCAAAGCGCCCTGATCCCGCAGGCCGTGTACTCCACCGTATTCTTCGATCTGGTGATGGTGGATGGCGATCACTTCAGCCACCGTCAGGTAAACGCGCTCGGCCATGTAGGGAATGGTACAGTTCGCAACTTATGTCTGTTAAGAGTTACGGAGGTCATCCCGAGCGCAGCCGTTCTTCAGGCGGAGCGAGGGATCTCGCGTGCAGCTCCGTTGATACGTGCTCGCCATTACTTGGCCAGTTTCTTGTACAACTCACGATACTTCTCGTTGGAGCGTCGATAGGCGGCCATGACCTCAGGCCTCACCATGCGTTGCGAAGGGACGACATTGTGCAGGTAATGCTCCAGCGCACGTTCCAGCACAAACCGCTGGGACTGCCCGTTCTCCTTGGCGACGGAGACGAGTTCCTCATAGAGCTTGGCGTCAATTTCGGGAGCGATCTTGACGGAACGCGGCATGGGTAGCTCTCAGGAGGATTCTAGTGGGCGAAACGGGCGGATTCAAGATAAATCTAGAGATTGCTAGAAATCGCGACGCCGCCAAAAACGCGCACGCAAATGCTCCGCTCTTTCCTCATCCCTCACAACTCAGAGGGCATATACTTAAACCGGCCGCTCAGGACGCGGCCTAGCGGGGTAAGCTTGCCATGGTAGATAAGTTCGTTTCGCCTATGGTGTTTGCATTGATTTTGGTGAGCCTTTCCTGGCTCAGCGAAAGGAACAAGAGTCCCGACCGCAAACCGGACCGGCGGAGAATGCGGTTCTGGATAGCGTGCTGGAGTCTTATGGCCTGCGGAGAATATGCCCTCGCTTGGCACAAGGAAATCGGTCTTGCCTGGCAAAATCATCCTGGTCTCACATTGTTCGGGACTCTTATCGTGTTGGGGATATTCAATGCCATCACGCCGCCCTTGGATGACTTCCTGACGACATTCCCCGACGCCAAACCACGGTCGCATAGCCAGGCCAGAGTTCTGTAAGGCTCCTACCGCTGCAGCAAGTCCACCGGCGCCGTCACGTCGTGCACCCGGAAATACTTGGCCAGCGCCGGATACTTCCGCGCCACCGCCTCATACATCGCATACGCCACGTTGCGATAGGAAACATGCCCCGCAGGCGTAGTCCGCAACTCAGAAATGTAAACCGCCTCGGCAAAATCCATCTTGAACAGCGCCCGCTTCCGGAACGCCAGCGGAATCGCGTACTGCGAATTTTCCGCGGCCTCCGGCGAATTCCCCGAAGCCAATTTCTCCACTGCGGTTTGCACCCTCCGCATCGCCGCTTCAAACCGTCCCCGCACACCCGCATCTTCCATGTCGAGCAGCATCTCGTAACCGTGCTGCGTGGTGAATCCCTGCATCACCTGGATGCACCGCCGGTGTCGGTGCATGTCGCGGAATCCGCCCGTATCCATCAGAATGTCGAAGCGGAACTGCTGCCCCGCGCGGAATCCCCGCAGCATCTCGTCGTGCTTGCCGCGATGCCGCAGCCCCAGGTCGATGATCTCCCGCCGCCGTCGCTCCCCCGCCACCTGCACCGCCTGCCGAATCTGACGATAAGAATGATGGCAGTGCTCGTAGAGCAGCGTGGTCGCGATCTCCACTTCCAGTGGCTCTTCGTCGAGCAAATCCACAATCGCCTTCGACGGCGCCAGCGGCTCGTCAGCCATCAACTCGCGCGCCGCCTGCCGCAACTCGCGCCGCGTCGCCATCTCATACTCATTCGGATCGGCGTACTTCACCAAAGTCGGCGCCACCCGCACTTCGCGAAGCAACTCCTGCTCGGCCCGCGCACCTAACTCAGGACTGACGGCACGAATCTGCGAAACCAAATCCCGCAACGACTCCGCGTTGACGTTATAAGCCGCGCCCGTCGCCGCCTTCTTCAGCGACTCGCCCAGCATTCGTATTTCTTTATGGGTGTGTGATAAAAGCCGCGCCACCTGCGTCTCCAGCGTCCTCGCATTCACGATCTCGCCCAGCGAAGTATTGGTCGCCAGCGGCAGCAGGTAGCGTGTAATGTCGAACGCCCGCGCCTTCAGCGTGCGCTCGTACGCATCCTGCTTCATGTCGGCGGGCTTCGGCGTAATGTCGATCAGGTACTGCGTCATATGCGCCGAAAGCGATTCATACTCGGCAAACAGAAAATCCAGAGTCTCGCGGTAGAGCTTGCGCCCCTCGTCATCCGCGCCGAAGTCGGGTGTGTAATACCCGCTCTTCTTGAAATCCTGATACCGCGTCGACCGCTCCTGCCCGTCCCATCGTTGCTCGTCTGCAAGTTCAATCGCCGCCAGAATCGACAGCCTCTCGACCGCCAGCGCAATGTGCGCCAGGTCCGCAATCGAGCGGTGCCCATACTGAAAATAGAAAGTGTTGAGAAACTTCTCCGCCTTCTGCGTGCTGATCTCCCGCAGCGACTCCTTCATCGACAGCGCCGACCGCGAGTACTTCGCCATGGCGTAGGCCTGAATCTCCGGCTCCACGCCAAACACGGCGAACACTTCGGTCGAAGGCGTTTCCGACGAAGCCTTTTCGACCGGTGCCACGGGTTCTGCAGCCGACGCCCGCTGCGTAGAGCGGTGTCCCGAGCCACCAGAGCCTGCGTCGGTCGCTGCTGAATTTCGGTTGGAAGGGTCAGGCATCACGATCACTTCATTGGTCACAGTCTGAGGCATGAGTGCTGGAATGTTACTCGGCGCGCTTGTGGATTAGCAATGTGATTCGCCGAATCTAACGTCCGCAGATAACTCATGTGGGGACAGCGTCCTAGGTTGTCTGCGTTGGACCGGGTCTCAGACCCGGTCGTAGAGCGCAGCTCGACTGCTTTCTCGCCCGCTCCCCGCGTATAATTCGGCTTCCACCGCAGTCATTGGCAAGTATTTGGGAGAAACGCTCATGTCCCTTTCAGGACGAGTAGCCCTCGTCACCGGTGCCTCACAAGGCATCGGACGCACCTGCGCCCTGCGCCTCGCCAAAGAAGGCGCGACCGTGGCCGTGGCCGCCCGCAATCAGGAAAAGCTGAACGAAGTAGTCGGCGAAATAACCGCCGCAGGTGGCAAGGCCGCCGCCTTCGCCCTCGACGTCGCCGACGAAGTGCAGGTGAAATCCACGGTCAAAGCCATCATCGCCCAGTTCGGCAAAATCGACATCCTGGTCAACAACGCCGGCATCACCCGCGATCAGCTCGTCATGCGCATGAAGCGCGCCGACTGGGACGCCGTCCTGCAAACCAACCTCACCTCCGCCTATCTTTGCATCCAGCAAGTCATCAGCTCCATGCTCAAGCAGCGCTGGGGACGCATCATCAACATCACCAGCGTCTTCGGCCAGATGGGCCAGGCCGGACAAGCGAACTACTCTGCCTCCAAAGCCGGACTGATAGGCCTCACCATGGCAATTGCCCGCGAAGTCGGCTCGCGCAATATAACCTGCAACGCCGTTGCCCCCGGCTTCATCGAAACCGCTATGACCGCGGTCCTGAGTGACGAATTCAAGCAGACCGCCGTCAAACAGATCCCGCTCGGGCGCGTGGGAACTCCGGACGACGTGGCCAGCGCCGTGGCTTTTCTAGCGTCCGACGAGGCCTCCTACATCACCGGCCATGTGCTGAACGTAAATGGCGGCATGCTGATGGGATAGCTTTCAAGATCGCTAACCACAGAGGACGCGGAGGACACAGAGGAATGACAACCGAGCCCACAATTTCGCAGGCTTTTTCTGTGTCCCCCGTGTCCTCTGTGGTGATTTTTTTTCTTTTGTTCAAGCGGAATCCCCGGCGCAGATCGCGCAAGCCCGCGAACTCTTCCTCGAATACGCGCAGTCCCTCGGCTTCAGCCTCTGCTTTCAGAACTTCGACAAAGAACTCGCAGGACTCCCCGGCGACTACGCCCCACCCGAAGGCCGCTTACTCCTCGCCGAACACGATGGCGAACTTGCGGGCTGCGTGGCCCTGCACAAGCTTGATCCACAAATCTGCGAGATGAAGCGTCTCTATCTGCGCCCGCAATCCCGCGGCAAGGGCCTGGGCCGAGTGCTGGCAGACTGCGTCATCGCAGAGGCCCGTCAGATCGGCTACGAGCGCATGCGTCTTGACACCGTCGAGCCCGTGATGAAAGATGCGGTGGCGATGTATTACAAAATCGGATTCCGGCAGATCGCTCCTTATCGCGCGAATCCAATCGCCGGCGCCATGTACATGGAACTCCAGTTGTAAGTCGCAACCATCCTTCGGCCACAATGTCCGCAACCAAATACTGAAGAGGATCCGATTCATGAAGAAAGCTTTGGTACTAGCGCTTGCCGTTCTCCTCGCCACCGCGACCGCTCTCGCCGCCGACGGCAAGTCCGTCTCCTACAAGAGCGGTGACGAAACCGTCCAAGGTGTTCTCTACACCCCTGCAGGCAAGGGTCCTTTCCCGGCGCTGATCGTCATTCACGAATGGTGGGGCTTGAATGACTGGGTCAAAGATCAGGCCTCAAAACTCGCTGACCAGGGCTACGCTTCTCTCGCGATCGATCTCTACCGCGGCAAGGTCGCGACCACGCCTGACATGGCGCACGAAATCATGCGCGGAGTCCCCGAAGACCGCGCCAAACGCGACCTTCACGCAGCTTTCGAATTCCTCACATCGCAGCCCAACGTAAAGAAAGACCGCATCGGTTCCATCGGCTGGTGCATGGGTGGAGGCTACTCGCTCGACGTGGCATTGCAGGAATCAACGCTGGCCGCGACTGTAATCAACTACGGTCATCTCGCCACCGACGCCGATGCGCTGAAGAAAATCAATGCGCCGATCCTGGGTCTTTTCGGTGGTCAAGACCACGGCATCACGCCCGCCGACGTGAACAAGTTCAAGGCGACCATGGATCAGCTCGGCAAGAAAGTAAAGGTCAAGATTTACGATGACGCCGGCCACGCCTTCGAGAATCCCAACAACAAAGATGGATATCGCGCAGCCGACGCAGCCGACGCGTGGACGCGCACTGTCGACTTCCTGGCGGGGACGCTGAAGAAATAAGAAGGCTTCAAACAGCCCGCTGGACGCGCGTTTGCGCCGATCGGTTGCTTGCACGCCGTGCAAGCAAAACGTTGCACATGCGTGAAACTCCGCTGAATCCCATTCGATTCTCGTATGGCACCGATGTCCGCCGCATAGCACGAATTTCCCACTTGCCAGAAGATGCTGATCTGGTTACTATGACCCATCCTGAAATGCTCCCCACAATGAATATCGGCGAGACCATCCGCAACTACCGGCTGCAGAAAGGTATGTCTCAGGGCGACATCGAAAAGCGAACCGGACTTCTGCGCTGCTACCTGTCACGCGTGGAAAACGGCCACACCATCCCTTCCCTCGACACGCTCTCGAAGATTGCCGGTGCCATGGAGCTCCCGCTGTCGCAGTTCTTCGCCGAACCCGGCCATAGCAATGGCTCTAAGGGTCTGCCGCAACTTTCCGACGATGAAGTCCGTTTCCTCAGCCAGATCCGCCGCTACTCCACCAGCCTGAACGACAGCGACCGCAAGCTGGTTCTCGCCATGGTGAAGAAAATGGCGTCGAATTCGGGGAAGTGAGCTTTTCGCCATTAGCTCTTAAGCCTTTAGCTTCCGCCCGGATCACCTCGCTGTTCCTTGATTTTCTCGAAATTCGCTGCATTCCAATAGAGCCCGCGTGTTCCTAATCACCCGAATCCTAGTGGGTTGAGCTAAGAGCTAAAGGCTAAGAGCTAGCAGCTGAATTACTTTCGTTCTATTCCCCTTAGTGACCCACGGGTACCTCGTCCCCGGCGGTCCTCCTCACTACACTGTCCATGGAGATATCTGTGACCACCGACGAGGAACTGAATCATCTCGACTCGCAACTGCGGCGTCTAAAAATCGAGTACGAGATCTTCTTCAGCAATCCGCAGAAGCGGCCTCCTTCCGACATCGAATGGAAGGTGCTGAGTCTACTGCGCAAATTTTCCGACGGCGGCCGCATGAACTTCTCCCAGCGCTACCGCTACAACGAAATGGCCCAGCGCTATGCCATCTACAGCGACCTGTGGCGCAAGAAGTCCCGCATCCGTGAGGAAGGCTACCGCCGTCCGCAGGATGCCTTGCTTTCGGTGCAGGGAGTTCGAGTCCTGGAAGAGGAACATAAGTCGCAGCACCATCCCGTGTACGGAGTGAGCCATGCCGCTGCAGCAGCGGCGGGCGCGACCTCATCCCAGCCCTTCACACTGCACAGCGTCGACCAGACCGAGCGCGAGCAAGTCGAACGCCTCTACAACACCCTCGTCGCCGCCAAGAAAAAAGCCGGCGAAAATGTATCGGGCAACATCGATTCGTTTACCACCTTCGTTCAGAAAAAGACCCAGGAGATCCGCAAGCAGTTCCACTGCGAGAACGTCGAATACTCCGTCGAACTCAGCGACGGCCACGTGAAACTCAAAGCCAAAGCAAAAACCTGCACCTGAGACGCAACAGACTCATGCGGCGGGCGCGCCGAGTTCTCACTACCGTAGCGGTCACTCTTGCAGTCGTATACTTAGCGATCTGCGTCGAGTTCCTTTTTTTCCAGAAGGACTACCGTCCCGGGCTTACCCAGCCTGAAATCAACCGCATCGCTCAGTCCCTGCGCCGAGCCGCGCTCGTAGAACCTTCAGGTCCCGCGACATAAAAGTTCATCGGGTGGCACGAGTCCGAAGCCCAGGTCCCCACAAACCGCTCCCCAAGCCGATTTTCACCGCTAGTGACTTTCTTCTCTGAGTCTTTATCCCACTGGCCTTCTGCCCAAGTGCGGATAAGATGTCCTCCGCAGCTCACGGCATTCGGCACGCACTCCTGGGCCCCAGCCGAATGTCTCAAAGCTCAAGGAAAAGGCTCCACGAAGAGTCCCCAATCTTGGACGATGCTGCGACTCAAATCTGATTGGAGAAAAAAGAATGGTATTGAAACGAGCACTTGCGTGTTTCTTTGTCCTCACGCTCGCCTCCGGGGTACTCCTGGCTCAAGAAGGCTTGAAGGTAGCCCACACCGTCCACACTGGCCCAATCAAAGCGGCACCGAAGACCCCGGCTGGACTGAAGGTTATCTTCAGCAACATCGGGCCCACCCCCACCAACGCCTACAACGACACCACCGGTTATTACGTTCTCGGGCCCACCAATTCAGTGGGACTTTCAGAGCAGGCCATCGGCGTGCCATTTACTCCGAGGTCTGCATCGCATGTGACTCAACTGGTCGTTGCGGTGGGTTGGATCTCCGGAACGTCGCTGGTCAATGTGGGCCTTTATAGCGACAACGCAGGCACCGTGGGAACCTTGCTGGCGAGCGGACAATCGTCTGCCATCCCGGCTTTCGGCTCTTGCTGCGGACTCGTCAGCGTCACGATTCCTTCCACCGCTGTAGCTTTCGGAACTCAATACTGGATCGTGGCCAGCTCGGATGACACCAACGGGCCGGACTTCACCGGAGTCTTCGAAGCCGCCAACAACGGCATCATCGCCGGTGATGTTGCGCTCGCAGGATGGTTCTCCTTCACCACCAATACCCCCGCTGCCGCAGCGAAGGGAACTGTCCCATAATCACGTTCAACTCTAAGCAGCAAAAAATAGGCCGCGATATTTTCGCGGCCTTTTTTCAAGTGCATCCGTTCTCGCGAAAGGCTGAGGGCGGAAGTTCCCCCCAGGATTCCGTATCCTCAGCCTTCAGCGCAAACGCGCGCTCCCCCAATGCACACGCGTTCGCTCGGTTTGCCCGAGAGTTTTGCGCTATCCGACCTACTGCTCCACGGTTGTATTGCACGGAGCCGATGGAATCCCGTTGGCGATCACGGTCAATGTGCCGGGACCGAGCTCCGTTTCGAACGACACATCGAACTGAGTGCTCGTGGGTAAAGTCCCCGTAGCGACCCCCATCGTGCTGGGATTGTGGCTGCGTTGAAAGAAGTAATGCAGGGTCGAGCTGTTCTGGATGCGCACGATCGGGTAGTTCGTCGCCGACTGCGCGTCGTCCCCGTAAGCAGAGCCTTGCGACAGTCCGTTGAACTGCGTGCCGCTGACGGTATAGGTGCCTCCCAGCGCAACTGTCGCCGGACAACTGGTGATGGTCGGCTGCCACGCCGCTTCGTAAGTTCCCGCCGGAACGTAAAACCACATTTGCGGCGTGCCCACATGCATCAAGAGGATTGTGCCGTCCGCCGTGACCAGCATCCGCCCTCCCTCGGTATTGCTGGGATTCAATCCGATGGGTTGCGGTACGGAAAGCCATCCCGACCCGTCGAATGCATATTCGTAAAGCGTGCTGGGATTTTTCCCCCAGCCCGGGTTGGTGTCCACGAGCACGTTGCCATCCGGCAATAGGGCAGCCGGGGCATCCGCCGCATCGTTCACGCCGGGGATGTCGAACCCTGGGGTCCAGAGTCCCGTCGTGGTGCTATAGACCGATGTGTGGCCCGCGGTGCTCGGGCAAGTATTGGAGCCAGTCGCGAAAACCGTGCCGTCGGGGCGTAACACCGCTGGGCCGATTTCATACGTGGCTTTTGTGGGNNCCGCATGCGCCCTTGGAGTCCCAGAGTTGCACTCCCGTGCTTCCGGCGCTGCTCCATTTCCCGGTGCTCGGGTTGTAGGTTTCCGAGCGCATGCCGTTCTTGTTGTAGGCGACGCCTGTATAGGTATCGACCGTCAGAATGTTTCCATTCGGCAGCAGAGTCCAACCTTCTTCATTGTTGCGGTCGAACTTGCCAACGAACCCGCTGGTGCTAGTCAACACCGTCCAGGTCAGAGACGATTCGTTCAGCAGGGCCGCTTGTGCCGGATTGTCGCAGCAGTTCGCGAGCATAAAAGTCCCGTCCGGCAACACCACGCTCGATGCATCTCCAATTCTCGTCCATCCCTTCGGAGGCTTCACTTGCGTCCATATGTTGGCAACCGGATCGTAAATCGCGCCCAGAGTCGTCCAGTCCTCCACACCGTTGTTATATTCGCCGCCTTCCACGATGACCTTGCCATCGGGCAGCACGGCGGACGCGAAATAGGTAGGAGCGTAGTTCATGGAACTGGGGAACGATGCGATCTGCGACCAAGTCCCGCTGCGGTAGAAGCCGTTGATATCCGGCGTCAGCTTCCACCAGTTGGAGGTTTTGTTTTCCTGCACCATGATCGTTCCATCAGTGAGTTGCAGCGCGATGCCAACGTTAAATTGCGGCGTCGTATCAATCGGAATCCATACTTGTGCACGAGCCGTGGCCGACCAGCCCAGCAGAACGGCCAATGCCATTGCAAGTTTCTGAAATACCCGCCCAAGTTGCGAAAACACAACCACATCGCTCTTCTTCATAAACGCTCCTTGATCTCAGATTCGGCGTCCCCACGCCGATCGCGATCCCCACTCCCCGTCGGCCTTTAGCGGCATCCTCAGGAATGTTCGCCGCAAATCTTCGAACGCCCCAACGCGATGCATCCTGCTCAAATTGCGGCTCAGAAGTCCTCAATTGCGGGATTATTAGTTTTCAATAGTTCTCAATCTCGGCTCAGCGATAAGGAAATCAAGAGTTTGCTGCGGGTTGATCTGGTGGTGATTTCTCCACGGCAGGCGGGATTCTCACGCGATCAGGGGATTTGTTTATCTGCGGGGAAGGGAATTCTCACAAATCAGAACCGTGCCGTCGCCCAATTCGCGGAAGTGTACCCTGCCTTGCTCCACCCAACGGTACAGGGTGCGCGGAGAAACGACAGCGGCCCTCGCCGCCAGTTCGATCGTCAGCATATTGACCTCGCAATTGCAGGCAGGGCAGCGCTCCGTCACAGGACTCGGGCCGCCCTGGGTCAGGGTCAGTTCCCGCCGCTGGATCGTGATCTCTACGCGCCGCCGCAATCCCATGATCCCTCGAACCTCGGGTATCTCTGTCGGTAGCAAGTTAAA
>PMUM01000188.1 GCA_003166855.1 Acidobacteriaceae bacterium
TAACAATGAATGTCATCACGCCAGACGATCGGTATTCCGCCGGATAGGCCACGAACGCAAATCCGCCGGTCATTTTGCCGTTTACTACGTAATTCTTCGCGCCGCCTGGACCGTTTTTCCCCTGACGAGTCAGGATGTGAAAATAGTATCCCTGATAGGGAGTCGGAGAGTCCCCCTGGCTCTTGGAGTAGTCCTCTGCAACTGCTGCCGCCACCAAAGGTCCGATGGGGCTCTCTGGTGACCCGCCCGCCGCTTTCCAATAGAGCCCGTTGTGCTGCCCTTCATCACTGAAGATCTTCTCCGCGTACTCGTTGTGCTGTGCGGAGTAGTATTCCTTTTGCGACGCGACGAGTTCCTGGCAAACGCGAATGGACGATATTTCGTTCTGGCCAATTCGCCTGTACAAAATCTCTTTCTTGCCCGTCTCGGTGTCGAAATACCACGAATCTCCGTGGTTCACGAGCGGTATCGGCGTGGGCCAATTCTCCGCTCCGATGTATAAGGTAGTGGTTCCATCCGGTTCTTTCACCAAACGGTGCATTTCCTGATATTTCTCTACAAAATTAGCGCGGCTGGCGGCATCCTCGGTTTCGTCACCTGACGAGATGATTTGCTTCCCGTCCGGTCCAAGGATATCGAGCATCGTTTTTTCGTCGTTGCCCTGCGCTGCCGTGACCAGTGCGTGGCTTGCGTCCTCCGGCGATGAAAATGTTTTCTGGCCCGACTGCTGGGCCACAGAGCGGGTGGGAAACCACACCGTCAAAAGGATCGCAAAGGCCGCCAGTTTAGGAAGATCGGTCCAAGCAAATTTGCTGGAATTCAGGATCGTTCGCCGCATATGGCTTCTCTCCATTTCTAACTCATACAAGCTGATCCGAAAACGTAATGACACTTCGATTACCGACGCCCGCCGCCACCGTGTCCGCCCCCGCCCCGCGCGCCGCCACCCATACTGGCGCTTCCGCGTGAGGAGGAGCTTCGCGCCTGTCCGCCACGCTGGTAGCCGCTGAATGCGCCCGAACGAACGCCGCTCTGTCCGCGCGGTGCAGCGTATCCTCGTGCCGCCCGAGTGTTTCCGTTGAAAGCTCTGCCGCTCGCGCCGGAATGGGCGTTTTCTCCGCCGCGTTCGCCGTTAAATCCGCCGCGAGCGTTCGATCCGCCTCGGGTGCCGTTCGACCCGCGTTGCACGTTCCTGGCTACGCCCCGCTCGCCTCCTCCTCGGTAGTAGCTGTTCCGGTTGTAAAACGTGTTGCTGCGGGAGTAGTACCTGCCGCCGCCGTACATCCCGTATCCGCCACGCCAGTTGAATCCCCAGTTGTTCCAGCCCCAACCAAAACCGCCGTACCAGCCAATCCCGAACCCCATTCCGAACGAGAGGTAAGGGCCACCAAACCAGATTCCGGGATACGGATACCATCCCGGCCACGCCATTACAGGTCCTCCATAAACCGCCCACGGATCGTACGCGGGGATGTAAACCTCATCTGGGTTGGACGGCGCAATGCTGATGTCAGAGTCCTGCGTCGCCACGGTTTGCTGCGGTGTGGTCTTAAGATTGCCCGCTTCTTGCGCCCGCCGGCGCATCACCTGTACNNTTCTTGTCCATATTTCCCAGAACGGATGGAAATGCGGCGAGGGCCTTGACGCTCGGGTCCCAGGGTTGTTGGTCCACAGCCTTGCCCAAATCGGCACCCTTCAAATCCGGATGCGCTTGCACCCACCGGTCAGCCTCGACGACCTGCTCGGGAAAGGTCGACGCCGCCAAGATCTGCGCCACCAGCGAATCTGGATACAGCGCAATCGGCGCGACCAACTGCTGCAACTGGTCGGGAGTCTGTTGGGCATAGGACGGCGCCTGCGCGCCCTGCTGGTCTTGGGACGGCGTCGGGGCCTGCGCGCCTTGGTCTTGATCGGCAAACAAATTTTGAGGCCAAGCCACGAAGCACAGGGCTAACGACAAGAGACAAACCAGATTCCGCTTGCCCAATCGAGACCTCGAAAAGCCTGCGACATATTTGAAAATATTCATGTTCCTGAACCTCCTCTGTACTTTCATTACTCGCGTGGCGCAAGTTCTCGGTGCCCTGCCGTGGTCGAGTTGCTCCGGGCCTCCGGAAGCGAAAGGTTGGCGTATAACGGCATTCTGATTCTCTGGTCGTACGCGGCCCTGACCTCGACCACCGTGTTGTTCTTGCCGATGGTGATCTTCGCGGCCTGACCCAGGTCGGAAATCTTTATGTTTTTCAGCTGGCTGTCGAGGCCTTCGGTGATAGCCTTGCCTCCGGTGAGGACGGCAATGCTCTGCAACATACTCTCGCGCTGATCCCTAAAGCCGGGTGCCCTGACGGCGGCAACTTGCAGCGGGCCGCGCAGATTCCTTACGACGAGAGTAGCCAGTGCCTCGCCCCCAACATCCCCTGCGACTATGACCAGCGGCCTGCCGCTCTTTGTGATCTGCTCTAGTAGTGGGAGCAGATCCCGCTTAGAACCGATTTGCTTTTCGTGAANNCTTCCATGCGTTCGGGATCTGTAACGAAGTAAGGCGAGAGATAGCCGGAGTCGAATTGCATAAAGCCACCCCGCGGCTTGTCGCCAGGGTTGCGGCGAACGACGCTCCCGCCGCCCTTGGCCTCAGCAGCTTCAGCAGCCGCCAGAATGCGATCATCTACAGTAGCGAGTTTGGCTGTCATGCTTGCAGAGTCTCCGTAAGCCGTGCCTCAAGGCATGCTCTGTGCGCGAGATGGATCATCCTGTTCTTGGCTACGACGTGCCAGGTTCTTCGATCCAGCAATCGCGGACGACCGTTTTGTTTTCGCTATCAGTTCCTTCGACTGCTGAAGGATTTCCGTTTTCTTAGCATTCTCACGACTCGTTATCTCTCCTCTTTCACTTGTGTTCGTCATTGCTAACGAGTATGTCCGATTCCAACTCTGCAATGTGGTCATTTTGGAACACTCTGCGAATAATCCACGGGCGACTTCATGATGCGATTTCATCAAAAAGTGTTGCCGGCTGTGGCTATCGGACATTCACCCTGTGCGGGAGAAAATGGTAAAATTCGCAAAAAAAGGGGCGTGCAGAAGGGACGTGTCGGTGTCCGCTGCTCACCAGGGTGAGGGTTCTCCAGCTCGAAGAAAAGTCGCCCGTCAGACCCGAATCGACCCGAAACGGAAAAAGGAGCGCAACGCTACAGGTCTAAACCGGGTGGCCAAGAAGAGCCTCTATTTCGATCCCCAGGCATTGCTCGCGACCATCGGAGAGGGCATGAAATCCGTGCTCCTCAAGAGGAAACAAAGAATTTTTGCGCAAGGTGATACCGCCGATGCGATGTTCTATATGCCAATGCTTGGGGTGCCATTTCAAGTGTGGCTTGTCCACGATGTTTAGGAAGCTACCCTTTACGTCGTTGTATTCCGCGTGTGCGGCTTCCCCGTCACGAACGCCGCTCTTCAGGAAATAATCGAGCGTGAACCGCTCGTCGTCGTTGCTCGCCGCAGCATAAAGCGCCTTCACCTGCTCTGCCTCGTAATAAACCACGGGCTTTTCCGCGAACTTCGGATACTCGCTTTTCTTCAGCAGCCGATTGATCCCGTGTGCGCTGAGAAAGATCACCACGTTGTTCACCTTGTTGAAGTATGTCCGATTGGGATCGCCAGACCTACGCGGTTTACGGAGCGTGCCGTCTTTCCTCAGTTTCGGGGGCTGCTTCCGAAGCCAGCCCATGAAGTCGATCAAGTCCTGCCTGCCAATCTCGTTCAAGAATTTCTTGGTGCAAGACCTGCGGAACTCCTCGACCGCGACCTTGTAAAGCGCGGATGGTTTTAGGGTCTTTTCCCCTGAGAGTGAAGGTTCTTGTAGTACTGCTTAACCGCATCGTCCATGCCCAGCTTGCTTGTTTGCGGTTTCGAGTTGACAGGGGTTTGACCGAACGACCTGCCGTTCCCGGTCGTGCAGCCATCGTTTCTTTTCCTCCAGCTTGTCCAAAGCGACGAATGGGTCTTTGCTAGCCAGCACAAACTGCTGCTTGCCGCCGTCCGTACCGAAGCGGACGTAGTAGACGCCTTCTTTGTGCTGTTCAGGTTCGCCATTGACCATTGCGTATTGAGGCTTTAGGCGACCCTTGGACTGGTAAACGGGCTTGCAGAACGAGCTTTTACCGTTCTTGGTGATGCGGATGTACAGCGTTGCGTTGCGGTTTGCCATGAGATTCCCTTGAATCCAATACTGCGAGACAAGGAACTCTCACGATTTTAGTAACAGGAACCGCTCAAAAATAGTAACAGGCTCGCGGAACCCGCATGTTTGGCTGTGATTTGAAATATGGCGGAGAGAGTGGGATTCGAAACCATCGTTCAACGTAGTTTTATGTAGTTAGCTTGCGGCAGATGGCTTCTAACGCGGCTAGTTCCATGCAATGCAGCGCTAACGGCACGGAAACGGCACGGGCAGTGGAAGGTTCTCTTGGTTGTGACGACCTGATTAATTGTTGGTGACATCGTGATTTGATCGGCATTGGGGCGGGCGGTTGCCCGCCGACCCCTTAGAGCGCGCAGGTGGTGCTGTATGTAC
>PMUM01000102.1 GCA_003166855.1 Acidobacteriaceae bacterium
GATGCGCCCGTGACTGGAACCGTTTCGGTGCGCGCGGCGCGGCAGGGAGAAGTGGTCAATATTGGCGCGCCTATCGTTACCATCGTCGACTTGACCGATACCTGGGCCCGAGCGGCGATTCCCGAAACTTATGCGGACCACATCGGCTATGGCGACGTCTTGCGCGTGCGGATGCCGGGTGGAACCCTTACCAGCGGCAAAGTATTTTTCAAAGGAGTGGAAGGCGACTTCGCGACGCAGCGCGATGTGAGTCGGATGAAGCGCGATATCAAAACCATTGTGCTGAAGGTTCGTCTGGATAATCCCAAGGGCGCGTATGTGCCGGGAATGACTGCGGAAGTGCTGGTTTCGCCCGAGCAGATGAAGGGCAACAATACGCAGAGCGCAGCAGCAGCGGAGCAACGCTGATGGTGGAATCGAATTCCAGCGCGAACAGCGCATCGCCATCGCCGGCTCCGAGAACGGAACTGGAGAAGCCCATCTACGATCCGGCGGCGCCGTCGGCGATCGAAGTGGAGCACATTGTCAAGAAGTATGGAGACTTCACCGCGGTCGACAACATTTCGTTCGACGTGAAGGAAGAAGAAATCTTCGGACTGCTTGGACCGAACGGAGCAGGGAAGTCGACGCTGATCCGCATGATGACGACGCTGATTCCAATCACGTCGGGGAAGGCGCGCATTGCCGGACACGATGTGGCCAAGGAGCCGAACGCGGCGAGGCGCATGATTGGCGTGATTCCGCAGGCTCTCACCAGCGATCTCGACCTGACCGTCGAAGAGAACATGAATATTTATGCCAAGCTCTACGATGTTCCGGCGAAAGAGCGCAAGAAGTCGATCGAGGAACTTCTGGAACTTGTGGACCTGACGAAGTGGCGCGATGCCGCGACGAAGACGCTTTCTGGAGGCATGCGGCGAAGGCTGGAAATTGCACGCGGCCTGGTGCATCATCCGCGGATTTTCTTTCTTGACGAGCCGACGACGGGACTTGATCCCGTCTCGCGCGTAGCGGTGTGGGAGATGCTGGGAAATATTAAAGCGCACCGCAAGCTCACGATCCTGATCACGACTCACTACATGGATGAAGCCGATCGCTTGTGCGACCGCATTGCCATTGTCGATCACGGCAAGCTGGTTGCGCTCGATGCGCCGAGCGCGCTCAAGGCCAGTGTGCCGGGATCGAACGTGATCGAAGCGCAGTTCGACAATCCTCCGGCGGATTGGGAGCAGCGCCTGCACGCGCTCAGCGAAGTCACCTCGGTGCAGCATGAAGGTGCGGGTATGTATCGCGTGTTGACCGGCAACGGTTCGCGCACCACCACCGAACTGGTCGAGATGGCGGTGGCTGCTGGCGTTCCGGTCAAATCGCTCTCGGTGCAGAACACCACTCTTGATGATGTGTTCGTGCATTACACGGGCAGACAGCTGCGCGACGAATTGCAGAAGGCGTATGCGTTTGTGATGCCGCAGCTGCCGGGGTTGCAACCATGAGCAGTCGTGAGTCCTGAGTCGCGAGGAGTCTTGAGTCCCGAGCGAAACACGGGCACGAGTTGTGCTGCGGGCGGCTTGCAGAGAGACTGAGGAAGAATGTGAGCAAGAGCGGTTACAAGGATTTGGTTGCGTGGCAGAAAGGCATGAAATTGGTGGGGCTGATTTACGACGTCACCGATGGATTTCCTGCCAATGAAATGTACGGTCCGGTTAGCCATTTGCGCCGTGGAGCCGTGTCGGTCCCAAGCAACATTGCTGAAGGCAAGGCGCACTACTCGAATCGCGACTTCGTAAGATTTCTCCGACATTCGCGCGGTTCGCTCGCCGAGATCGAAACGCAAGTTCTAATCGCTGAGCAGCGTAAGTATTTATCGGTCGAGCAGGCGAAGCAACTAGCGGAGCAACTCGACGAGTTGGGGCGCATCTTGAGCGGGCTGATCAATTCTATGCAGGACCACGAAGGCGCTCAGAGCTCGCGGCTCGGGACTCAGGACTGAACTATGAATCGAATGATGGCGATTGTCGAGCGCGAGATGCGCAAGTTTTTCCGGTCGCCGGCGCTGATGCTGGCGTCGATGATTTTTCCGCTGGTGCAGTTGATCATTCTGGGCAACGCATTCGGCGGAAAGATTCGCGATGCCCGCGTCGCCATTGTCGACCAGGATGGCGGGCCGCAGGCGTTGCGCATCCGCGAGGCCTTCGACTCCGTGCGGGCGAACATTCGCACCTTCGTTCCAATCTCGTACGACAGCGACCGGCAGGCCATGGAAGATGTGCGCAACGGCAAGCTGGAAGGTGCGGTCATCATCCCGCCGCAGTTTTCGCGCCGGGTCTACGAGGAGAACCATCCGCGCATCGCGCTGGTCGTCGACAACAGCGATAACTTCATGAGTTCGGCGGTCGAAGGCGAGCTGTCGGACCTGACCAACTCGCTCAACCAGCCCACCGTCTCTCCGCGCATTCTGCAGCAGACGGCGCTCGATATCGTCGAACTCTACCCCTACATCGAATACATGAAGTACCTGCTGCCCGGATCGCTGGTGCTGGCCATGTTCGTGTCGGTGATGATCGGCGGCGGCATGCTCTACATCGACGACAAGGCGCGAGGCGTGCACGAGGGCTACCTGGTCACGCCGATCACGAAGCTCGAACTCGTGCTGGGGCTGAATCTGGCGGGAGCGATCAAGGCCGTTATGACCGGAGTGATCATCGTGGGTATCGGCTCCATGATGGCCGGTGTGAGCACGATCTTCAATCCTGTGACCGTGATCGGCCTGCTGATCATGATCGTGCTGACTTCACTGGCTTTCAACACGATGATGTTCCTGCTGATGGTGCGCATTGAAGATCCTCTGGTGCCGCGCGCCATGTTCGGCATTCTCAATACCCTGCTGTTCTTTCCCAGCGGTTCGGTCTATCCCATCCAGGCATTTCCGCCGTGGTTGCGGGTTATCGCGAAGTGCGATCCGTTCACGTATGCGGTCGACGGCTTCAAATGCCTGCTGCTCAAGGAAACGACCCTGTCCGCTGTGTGGGGAGACATGCTCTTCCTCTCCGTTTTTGCGGCTGTCACGCTGGGCATCGCGATCCCGTTGTTCAAACGAACCCTGTAGACCGTTTCCGGGAACTTTTAACTTGCCCGCTGTGTCCGTTATGCTAGAGAGGTATGACACTTCTGGACGCTCAAGAGTACGACCCGGAAAAAGGGCGCAAACGCAAGCGGCGGATTATTTCGGCGATCGCGATCGTGGTGCTGGTGCTGTGCCTCGGCTGGTGGCTCCGCTATTGGCCTCAGGAACACATCGTCGGCAATTTCTTTGATGCCCTGCAGCGGCAGGATTACAAGACGGCTTACGGCATATGGATGCACGATCCGCAGTGGGAGCAGCATCGCGAACAGCATGCGAAATATCCGTTCAACGAGTTCTATCAGGACTGGGGCCCGGGCGGGGAATGGGGACTCATCAAGACCCAAAAAGTCTTCGCCGCGAGCACCTGCCCCGGCGGCGGCACCGGCGTGGTTGTGGATGTCATAGTAAACGACCGCACGAAGCACGCGCAGGTGTGGGTGGAAAAGTCCGACAAGACGCTCAGCTATCCGCCGTGTGAGCTGCTGTTCCGCTGAGGTGTTTGTTTAGGCGGGAGCCTTGGCCAGCGATTCCAGCGACTTGGTGAGCGAGGCGTCATCGCTGACATTCACGCAGGATTTCGAGCGGTCAATCTGCCGCATCAGCCCGCAGAGAACTTTCCCCGGACCCACTTCGATGAATGTCTGCACGCCCTGCGCAATCAGGAGGTGCATGCATTGCTCCCACTTTACTGATCCCGTGACTTGGCGGACGAGTGTGTCGCGGGCGCGTAGATCGTCCTTCACCAATTCAGCGTCCACGTTACAAGCCACGGGATAGACGGGCTTCTGCAGCTTGAGAGCGTCAAGATCCTTTTCCAGACGATCCTGCGCCGGCTTCATCAGCGAACAATGGAAGGGTGCGCTGACCGGCAACAGCTTGGCGCGTTTGGCGCCGCGTTCGTCGGCCAGTTTGGCCGCGCGCTCGACGGCTGCCGTGTTGCCGGAGATGACGATCTGCTCCGGCGAATTGATGTTGGCTGGTTCGCAGACTTCGCCTTGCGCCGCGTCGTGGCAGACTCCGGTGACTTTCGCAGCGTCCATGCCGAGGATTGCGGCCATCGCGCCCACGCCGACGGGCACTGCCTCCTGCATGTACTTGCCGCGGTTGCGCACGGTGCGGACGGCGTCTGCAAAGCTGAAAGTTCCGGAAGCGACGTGCGCGGAGTATTCGCCGAGGCTGTGTCCCGCTACGTAGCTGGGTTTGGGGACGCGCGTCTCCAACACCCGGAGAGCAGCGATTGAGACGGTGAGAATCGCGGGCTGAGTGATCTCGGTGAGACGCAGCTGATCTTCGGGGCCCTCAAAGCAAACCGTGGAGAGTTTGTAGCCGAGGGTTTCATCGGCTTCTTCGAATGTCTGCTTGGCTACGGGATATTTCTCGGCCAGGTCTTTACCCATGCCGACGGACTGCGAGCCCTGGCCGGGGAAGAGCAATGCGATTGTGCTTTCAGTCATGAGTGTGATGAAGACTTATTGTCATCCTGAGCGCGCTCTTTGCGCGAACGCTTGCCTAGAGCGAACGGTTGTATGCCACTGGCGGCGAATTGCATAGATCCTTCGCTTCGCTCAGGATGACAAGGTACCGACCGGGGCTGGCCGTACTGCCGCCAGGCCGCGCTCGATCGATCCGTTGACCCCGCGCTCGGAAAATTCTGCCGCGACGCGCACCGCATTCTTGATGGCGTTCGCATTGGACGATCCATGCGTGATGATGCACGCGCCCTTCACTCCGAGCAACGGGGCGCCGCCATACTCGGTGTGGTCGAGCCGCTTCTTGAAGTCGGTGAAGGCGCTGCGTGAGAGCAGGGCTCCCACTTGCCGCGTGATCGTCGCCTTCAGCGATTCCTTCAGCGCGGTGCGCACGAGATTCGCGACACCTTCAGAAATCTTCAGAGCAACGTTGCCCACAAATCCGTCGGCCACAATGACGTCGACCTTGCCGTTGTACAGATCTCGCCCTTCCACGTTGCCCACAAAGTTCAGGGGCAATTGCTTGAGCAGTTGAAACGCCTCGCGCGTGAGATCGTTCCCTTTGCTTTCTTCTTCGCCGATCGAGAGCAAGCCAACTCGCGGTCCCGGCGTTCCCGGCCGCTTTCCGAACATGGCGCGAAAGTAGATGTCGCCCATCACGGCAAACTGTTCGAGATTCTGCGCCGTGCAGTCGACGTTTGCTCCTACATCCAGCAGCATTGCGGGATTCCCAGGAGCCGTCGGAAAAACCGCGGCTAGCGCCGGACGGTCGACGCCAGGAACCGCGCCCAGTACGACTTTCGCCGTCGCCATCGCGGCGCCGGTGTTGCCGGCGGTGACGAAGCCCGCGGCCTGTCCCTCGCGCACCATGCGCAAGCCGACGCGCATGGAGGAATCGCGCTTGGCGCGAATCGCCTCTACCTTGTCTTCCATGGTAATGAATTCGCTGGCGTGGACGATTTCGATGGGCAGACGCGCGGCCGCCGAGTGGCGATCCAGTTCCGCCTTGACCTCATTCTCCGGGCCGACCAGCAGCACCCGCATCCCGTATTGACGCGCCGCGAGAATGGCACCCTCAATCTCAGGCTTGGGAGCGCGGTCGGAACCCATCGCATCCAGCGCAATCACGCTAGGCATGGTGTCTCTAAGTTAGCTGGCTTCTTTAGCTTCGAGGACTTCGCGTCCCTTATAGAAACCGCACTTTGGGCATGCGCGGTGCGGCATCTTCTTCTCGTGACAGTTGGGGCATTCCGCCAGACTGTGGGCCTTCAGGGAGTCGTGGGCTCGCCGGGTGGAAGTGCGCTTTTGTGAGTGTCGCCGTTTTGGATTAGGCATGGTATTGAATTCCTCTCAAGAAAGCTGTCAGCTCTCAGCCGACAGCTCTCAGTTTGAATCTGAATGCTGCCTGCCGACAGCTATCCTGCAAAAATTAGACTTCCATCCGACATGCGCTCAATCATCGATGGAGCGTCGGTGGCTGAAAGCTGACAGCCGATGGCTGCCAGCTACTTCTCAGTGTTCTAACTTGCTGCGAATCTCCCGCAAGGTCGTCCATCGCGGATCTTCAATCGCCGTGGTGCAGGAACATTGTTCTTCGTTCAAATTCTTGCCGCAATGCACGCACAAACCACGGCAGTCCTCGCGGCACGTGACCTTCAACGGCAACGCCAGCAGCACCTGCTCGCGCAAAACGTCTTCCAGCAAGAGACCGTCGCCCTGATAATAGCCGATCTCGGCTTCCGCATCGGTCACCGAAAGCTCGTCGCGGCCAGCATCGGCTCCGAGCGGACGGTACAGCAATTCGAACTCGCGGACGATGTCCTGAGCCACCGGCTCAACACAGCGCGCACACTGCAGTTCGAGGCCAGCCGACAGACGCCCCCGCAGGCGTATGTCGGTGATTACCTCATGCTTGCCGTGATGCTCCTCGACGATTTCGGCGTGTCCTGAGGCCTGCAGCGGCGTGCGCTGCCGGGCTTCGCCTCCCAAGTCGAGGACACCGGGTTGAAACGCCTCCTCAAAATCGAGAGGATGGCGTTCCAATTCATGGATGTCGAGGAACATAGCGAAACCTCCGCGTCAATGTCGCCAACCCAGTTGAGATAACCCAGGCCCGCGGAAGCACGCCAAGAGGCATAAGTACCGCAAGGAGCAAGACTTAGGATAATTGGGGGAGCGGCGATGTGTCAAGAAAGCGGGCTAGTCCGCGGTCGAACTACGGACTGCGGAAATAAACGCTTTAACCACTAAGGACACTAAGGTTCACGAAGGAAATCCGCTAATAAAGAACCTTCGTGATACTTCGTGTCCTCCGTGGTTCAGGGTGTTGGTCACATGATCGGCTAATCCCCCAGCCGCAGAGCTTCAATCGTCTGCGTTGGGGATTCCTCGAAAATCAGTCTCCTCTCGAGTTCAGTGCTGCTCTTCCCGAGATAGTGCGGAATGTACCACAGCACCAACACGAAGGGTGCGAGGCTGAGCATCCGTAACGGCTCGGCTAGCGCCGACGATTCAAACTCCGGCGTTGAGACGGCATAGATCAGGAATCCGAAACAGCCCGACAGCAGCGTCACGAAGGAATGCTGCTTGAAGAGCGGGAGCGTGCACGTGAACGGAATCTTGCGAAAACGGATCAGCACTATGTTCGTCAACAACACCGCCCAGGTCACCACCAGCAGCGTATGAAGGCCCGCGATCAAGCAGCCTTCCAGGTAAACGTAGACGGGAAATGCGATGATGAGGAGCCAAGGCAACACTAGGATCAGAATCACTCGTCTCGCCAGGCCCGTACACTCTTGCCCGTCCGGATCAATCATCAACTGGAAGATCCAATTGGAACGCAACTCCGCCGGAATTTCGAAAACGACGCGGAGGCCGACAATGATCAGGAAGCTCAGAATGAATGGGATCGAAAGAGCGTCAGGCGTGAGCGCTGCCTGGCGCAACGACTTGCCGCCGTCAAACGCATCCATCAGAGCCTGAGAAGCCAGGACGACGGCGAGTCCGCCCACCGCAGTCACAACGAGGCGATGCGCTTCACTGCGAAGCAGGGTTTTACCCACAAACTGAAAGCCGGCTCTTTGAAATGGAGTGCGCAGCGCCACGCGATCTAACAGAAGGCCGAAGCGCCACGTCCTCGGTGTGCGAGCACTCGCAGATGCGTCTGCAATCTCTGCGATGCGCACGAAGTGGCGCCGGTAACCGATTACGTATGTGCAAAGCGCAACCAACGCCACGGTCGCGAGTCCGGGGAGGGCAAGCCTGGATAACTCTGTGAGCACGGGACCGGCGCGTCCCCGTAACGATTGGCACAGACCGAGGAACCAGCACGAAGGAATCAGAGCGATCCATCGGGGCGCTGGCGCACGACGCAGCAGTTGCGGCACCGCGAAACTGGTACACAAGAGCGCGACCAGGCAGACCACAACAAGACCGCGCATGTATGCCGAGAATCGTCGAAAGGTGCGCGGCGGCAGAACCGCCATCAGCAGACCGATGATCGAGAACACGGCAAAGAGCGCGAAAACACTGGCCAGCAGCACTCCGATGGCATGGACCACGGCAAACTTTACGAAGAACAGAAACTTGCTCTGGGCTGCTCCTACAACCGCAGGGAATAGAATGCACGATGCTGCGTTGACGTCGAACGCGACCAGGGCCACCAGAAACAGCACCGCGACGAGATTGGCAAAGAAGATGGTCCGCGTGGAAATCGGCAGCGGGACCAGATTCATGTAGTCGCGCCGGTCGGGGAAGATGGCATCCCATCGCCAGACGGCGACGGCGCCAGTGACAGTCATCGAGAGGACGATGAAGAAGTATTCGTCGGGAAGCGCGACCAGCAACGGATCGACGTTCGTGGCGCCTCGCAGCCATTGCAGGAAAGTTCCGTACTTATTCAGCAAGAGGATCGAAACAAATCCTCCGGGCATGGCGAGCAGCGTGAGCACGAGCCCGATGCCAAGATCGAGGCCTTCCGCATCGGAGTCTCCGCCGCCTCGAAAGACGCGAGCCGCGAAGAGGTAGACCATCCGCCAGAAGGGACGCTGGCGGCGCACTTCCCACTTGTTGCATACCGCGTCGAGTGCCTCGGCAATCATGCGGCCTTCGTTTTCATGACGCTGACAATGTCCCGCGCCACAGTCATCGTGTCCACGTCATCGACCAGGTGCAGAAACGTATTCTCCAGCGACTGCCCGAGGATATGGCCGATGTTCTCTACGGAGTCCTGCGCGATCACGACGCCTTTGCGAAGAATCAGCACGTCGGAGCAGATCTTTTCGACGACTTCGAGCACATGCGAGCAATAGAACACGAGTTTGCCCTGCTGCCCGAGCGCCTGCACCAGGTTCTTGAAGATCAGCGCGGAAGTGACGTCGAGTCCGGAGAGCGGTTCGTCAAAGATGAAGATTTCCGGATCGTCCATGATGGCGGCGATCAGCAAAATGCGCTGCCGCATTCCCTTCGAGTACGATCCGATCGTGGCGTGCCGGCTGGGATGCAGCGAGAACAGTTCGAGCAGGGAATCGATCTTCTTGCCGAGGTCGGTGCGCTCCATCCCGCGCAGCGTTCCGATCAGTTCCAGGTACTCCCAACCGCTCAAGTACGGATAGAGATGCGGCTCCTCCGGAACGTAACCGAGAAGCTTGCGGTACGCTGCCAGGTCTTCTTGAATGTTGTGACCGTCGAACTGGACCACGCCGCGGGTCGGCTGCAGCAATCCGGTGAGCATTTTGACGGTCGTGCTCTTGCCGGAACCATTGGGGCCGAGGCAGCCCAGCACTTGTCCGGGTCGCAGCGAGAAAGACAAATCCTGCACTGCCGGCAGCGACGCGTAGCGCTTGGTCAAGTGCACGGCTTCGAGCATGGACCACCTCGCGAGGCGGAGTGTTCTGACGAGACGCGGAGAGAGAACCCTGTAATGCTCGGTTAGACACCTGAAATGGTCAATGGGTTCCGGGTGTTTTATTGGAGGCGCTAGTGGCTCGAGGGCATGTTCAGGCCCAGAGCTTTCACCGTCGTTTCATCCAGCGTGGCCTTGCCGTCTTTCTGCGTGACCACGCCGAAGTTGCCGGAGTAGTCCCACATGGCCCAGCCGATGTTGTGGCGTTCGAGGGAGGTGCGGACGTCTTTGATCCACGCCGATCGATCTTGGGGCTCGGAGAAATCCCGGAACACGCCGAATTCATTGCAGATCAGCGGCACGCCGCGCTGCTTAGCCCAGTCGGCAGCCTGATTGATTTCAGCCTCGATGCGGGATGCGTCCCAGTGATCCTGTCCGTAGCGGATGACCTGCATGCGATCGCGCGCCTCGGGTAGCAACGTCGCGACCTGCGTGGCATTCTCGGGCGATGACGGATAGTGCAGGCCTTTCAACCAATGCCAGTAATACGCTCCCCAGGTTGCGCCCTGGTGGGTGAAGATGTGGGGCTCGTAGAAATGGAAGACGTAGATGACGTTGGTGTCGGGGAGCGGTTCGAGGAAGACCAGGTCGTCATCGTCGTCCCAGCGCGCGCCCGCGGCGATGATCGTGTTCACGGGCGCAGCGCGGCGAATGGCGGCGGCCAGCTTCGCTTCCACGCCATACCAGCGGTAGGCGTCTCGCATCTCTGGTTCGTTCAGGATTTCGAAGAAGACGCGGTCGGGATCGAGCGGTGCGTAGCGTTTTGCCACCATGCTCCAGAAATCGGCGAAGCGTTCGACGAAGTCGTCTTCTTTCGCCAGCCGCGTCTTGAGGTCGGAGTCGGGATGCATGTCGATCTCGACGGCGAGGCCTGCGTCGAGAATCATTTTGATGGCAGCATCGAGATAGCCGAATAGTTCTGCGCTGCCGTCGCGACGCCGTGCAGCGTCCATGAAGGGCTGCGGATTCACGCTGAGGCGAACATGATCGAATCCGGCGGACTTGATCAGCGCGATGTCGGTTGCTGTCGTCCAGGTCTGGAGGTGTTCTTTTCTGTAGCCCTTGGCGTCGTAGACTTGCGCGAACCATCCGCTGAGATTCACACCGTGGCGGATGTGCGCCAGGCGCGCGGCGGGAACCGAGCAGGTCGGGGCAGTTTGCGCTAGCGATGCGGCGGAGAGAAGTAGAATGATGGCGATTCGAGTGCGAAGCATAGGTCCTCTCTAAATGAAAATGTCTGTGCCGCTGTCGGCGCGGAGGGCGAGACGCCCTCCGGACAGCCGGCGGGACGCCAGCGCTACGGCGTGTTCAGCCGAGAATGGGCAGCGCTCTGATTCGCTTCTTCGTCGCGGCGTAGATTGCGTTGCACAGAGCGGGAGCGACCGGCGGAACTGAGGGCTCACCGATTCCGGTCGGAACCTCCGCACTGGGAACAGCATAAACCTCGACTGCGGGCGTCTCTTCCATGCGCAGCGGAGCGTAGTCGTCGAAGTTGCCCTGGACGACGCGGCCTTTCTCGATCGTGATCTTCGCGCGCAGAGCGTTGCCCAGTCCGTAGATGATTCCGCCCTGAATCTGCTGCTCCATGATGGAGGGATTCACGACTTGACCGCAGTCGACCACTGCGACGACTCGGTGCACGCGGGGCTGGTCGTTCTCCATGGTGATCTCGACGACTTCCGCCATGTACGAGGCGAAGCAGCCGAAGCAGGCGACTCCGCGATAGTGGCCGGCGGGAAGAGGTTTGTCCCATCCGGATTTCTCGGCGGCCAGTTGCAGCACGGCGCGCATGCGGGCGGTGTGCCAGGTTGTGGTGAAGTACGTCAGGTCCTGATCCTTCGCCAGCAGTTTCAGGCGGTACTGCAATGGATCTTTGTTCGCCGCGACCGCGAGTTCGTCGATGAAACTTTCGAGCGCAAACGCCGCTTGCAGCGCGTAGACGGAGCGCATCCAGCCCAAAGGCACCGGCGTTTCGGCCATTACGTAATCGACGGAATAGTTGGGGATTCCGTACACGGGTCCCGCTTCATCGGGCAGATCGGGATCCACTCCGTTCGGAGTGGGCTGGCCTTTTTGCCCGCTGATCGATGGCGCGATGAGGCGATGTGTCAGCGCGAGGGGCATTCCTGATCCATCGAGCGTGGCGCTGAGCTGATGCAGGCTCGCGGGACGGTATGTGGAAAAGCGCATGTCGTCCTCGCGCGTCCAGATCACTTTCACGGGCGCGTTGATCGCCTTTGACACTTGCGCGGCTTCGACTGCGTAGTCGTGTTCGAGGCGGCGGCCGAAGCCTCCACCCATCAGCGTGACGTTGACTTTCACTTGATCTGGATCGAGACCGATTGCGGTTGCTACCGAGTCGCGGCAATCCTGCGGGACCTGCGTCGGCGCCCAGAGTTCGCACTTCGTGCCCTGATAGTGCGCGGTGCAATTGCCGGGTTCCATGGGCGCGTGCGCCATGAATGGCAAAGTGTATTCGGCGGAGATTTTCTTTCCGGAAGCTTTTGCGGGATCTCCGGCCAAGAACAGGTTTGCCGGTTTCTTCGATGCGGCTTTCAGCGACGCCATGACTGCGGCGGTGTTCAGGTCCTTGTTCGCGCCATCATCCCAAGTGACGTTCAGCACGCGGCGGCCTTCCATCGCGCCCCAAACGCTGTCGGCAACCACGGCGACGGCTGAATCGCCGATCTTGCCGACGTAGTTCACGCCGGAGATCTTCTTCGATTCTTTGTCATCGAACGCCGACACTTTTCCGCCGATCGTAGGACAGCGCGAGAGCACCGCGAACTTCATGTCAGGCACGCGGAAGTCGATGCCAAAGACCGCTTCGCCCTTCACCTTGGCGGGCGAATCGACGCGCGGCAGGCGTTGGCCGACGATCTTGTAGTCTTTGCTCTGCTTGAGCGTTACATCGGTTGGAATCGGTAGAGTCGAGGCCTTGGCGGCGAGTTCTCCGTAGCTCAGGGTGCGGTTGGTCGCGGCGTGCTTGATGTGGCTGCTCTCGGCTGTACACGTTGACCGCGGAACGTTCCAGGTCGACGCGGCGGCCGAGATCAGCATCTCGCGCGCGGAGGCTCCGGCCTTGCGCATGGGATCCCATGTGGTGCGGATGCTGGCGCTGCCTCCGGTGGTCTGATCGCCGTAGAGCGTGCTGGCTCCGGCCTGCTCGATTTCGATCTGCTTCCAGTCGGCTTCGAGTTCCTCGGCCAGGATCATGGGCAGCGCGGTGCGCACGCCTTGTCCCATCTCGGAGCGCGCGACGACGATCGTAACTTTGTTGTCGGGCGTGATGCGCAGATATGCGTTCGGCGAGAAGGACGATTCTTGTGAACCGGATTTGTGTGGGAGGTAGAAGCCGATCACGAGTCCCGCGCCAGCGGCGACTCCGGCAGCAACGAATTCGCGGCGGGAAAGCGGGCTCATTGCGCGCCTCCGTTGCCGGCGGCGCGATGCACCGCTTTGCGAATGCGTTCATAAGTTCCGCAGCGGCAGAGATTGCCGTTCATCGCCGCGCTGATCTGTTCGTCGGTGGGCTTCGGCGTCTTGGCGAGCAACGCCGCGGCGGACATGATTTGTCCGGTCTGGCAGTATCCACATTGCGGAACTTCTTCGGCGATCCAGGCTTGCTGCAACACGTGAAGACCGTTGGCTCCGAGGCCTTCAATCGTCAGCACGCTCTTGCCTGCGACCTGCGATACAGGAGTTGAGCAGGAGCGGATCGGGTTGCCATCGACGTGAACCGTGCAGGCGCCGCACAATCCGGCGCCGCATCCGAACTTGGTTCCGGTGAGTTCTAAGGTGTCGCGGAGAACCCACAGGAGAGGGGTTTCCGGGGAGACGCTGACTTTCTTTTCACTGCCGTTGACGCGGAGTGTGAGATCGGCCATGGATGTCCAATTGTGAAGTGTTGTAACTGCACAACATGGTACTCAACCTGAGCGAAAAGGGAAATGGCGGATGGCGATCGGCAAAGCCACAACCCACGAGGGATTCGCAGTTGCTACTTAATTTCCGTCAATTTCTGCGTGGCGAGTTGTCCGGCTTCGGCTCCCGGGTTTTCTTTCTTGATCTGCTCGTAGATGCGCTTGGCTTCGAGCGGTTGGTTGGAACTCTGGTAGAGTTCGGCCAATTGCAACTGGGCAGCGACCTTGCTGACGGAGGCGGTCGGCTTGCTGATCAGTTCCTGATAGAGAGCGGCGGCTTCTTTCACGCGGTTGGTCTGGCCATAGAGCGAGGCGAGGGCAGACTTGGCGACGGCGGAGACTTCGCGGTTGCCAGCGGAAATCACTTCTTTGAAATTGCGCTCGGCGGCGGCGTTGTCACTCAAGGTGGCCGCGGTGACTCCCAGAAAATAATGGGCCATGTCAGCGGTGCGAGTGTGGGGATACTGGTCAACGATGGCCTGAAACTGTTTCTGCGCAGCCTGGGCGCGGTCCTTGGCAGAAGTGAAGGTCGGGAAGTCTGGTTGTTCCGGCGTGCCGGCGGCACGCAGTGGCGTGTCCATGGTGCGAACTGCCTTGGATAGATCGAAGCTGGCTTTTTCGTCCTGCGCGCTCAGGTAAAACCATCCGCCAATTACGGCGGCGAGAACGATGATGACGGCGACGGCGGAGATGAGGAGGGTGGAGCGGTGTTCGACCGTCCAATGAGCGGTTTTCTCGGCGGCGTCGATGGTGACACGGCTGAACGCGTCCTGCTTCAGTTGATGGCGGGTTTCTGCGCGCACGGACTTCCCTTCTGGTAATAACGGTGGGCTGTCTGATTAGTTATGACAAACAAGCAGTTTAACAGGGGCAAAAGGGGGCGTCAAAAGTGGGCCGCAATCCCGCGCTGTTGAAATCCCCACTTCTCGCACAGAACGCGAGAAATGGGGCACCCGGCCAAATGTCTAAGTTCAAAGACCCAGTTCACATTGATTCGATGTTGTTATGCTGCTGCCGGGGAGGAGGACGGGAGCGCTTTCGCAGGCGAGGAGGTTTCAGGGATCGGCAAGTGCACTATGACCATGGTGCCTGTGCCGTTGGAGTTGATTTCCAGCGTGCCGCCGAGCTGTCTGAGGCGTTCGCGCATTCCTCGGATTCCGACTCCGGGCGCGCCCGTGGAGGCCAATTGTTGCTTTTTTTCGGGCGGGATGCCTTTGCCCTTGTCTGCGATCTCGACCAGCACCTCGTGGTCGCGGTGGCGAAGGCGAATCCTGGCGAGGGGACTTTCAGAATGCCGGTGGATGTTGGTGAGGCATTCCTGCACCACGCGAAAGATGGCAGTTTCGGATTCACGGGGCAGGCGGCCGAAGTCTTCGGGGAGATTGAGTTCAACCTTGATTTTGCTGCGCAAGGCAAACCCCTCGACATACCAGCGCAGGGCGGACGCCAGACCGGCTTCATCGAGCAGAGGGGGATGCAGCAGGTGGGAGATGGTGCGCACTTCTGTGCTCATGTCCCGCACAAGATTTTCGCTGTCGGTGAGGGCGTGCGCGATCGTGGTGAGGCGTTCGACGTCGAGGCGCACGGCGGAGAGGTTCATGGCCAGAGCCGCTAAAGTCTGTCCAACGCTGTCGTGGAGTTCGCGGGCGATACGGCGCCGCTCGTCATCCTGTAATTGGAGCAGGCGGGCCGAGAGTTCGCGCAGGTTGCCGTTGGCCGTGTCGAGGTCGGTGGTCCGTTCCTGGACGCGCTTCTCGAGTGCCCCTTGCTCATTCTGCAAGCGCTCATTTTGACGGCGACGCGCTTCTCCCATGGCAACGATGGCTGCAGAGGAACAGAGGAACACCAGGGCCCGGACGAACTCCGCCACGGTGAAAACACGAAACGGTTGGATGGGAGGAATGAATCCGTACGTACTCCCGACGAGAGCGAGCAATGCCGCAACGATAGAAGGTCCGATGCCACAGTACCAGGCCGAGAAGGCCACAGCTGGGAACAGCAGGACATAGCCGGCGCGGTCTCCCACCAGGGGATGCAGCGCACTATTCACCAGAAACGCGGCTGCTACAGCAGCTAACGCCAGGAGGTAGCGGCGGAAGTTGCTTCCCAAGATTCGCGCAAGAAACGAAGGATCGGTCCCCATCAACTCAGCCTCAACTTTGGCCCCCCACAGGGCAAGATGGCGAAGGGGCAAGACACGAGACAAAACGCGAAGCCAGTGGTCCGATCATAACAAAATCGGCCGCATGGGGAGAACTCCGCAACCCGATTTTCCCAGCAAATTCGTGGATCGGTGGGCGGCGCCGTAACTGTCGTGGAGGGAAGAATTTGCTGCTCGCCCCCGGCCAGCGGGGCCCCAATCGGATAATGTACGATACCGTACGTTGTTCACTGTATAGGTGGGTGATGGTGGGAAGCATAAGGTGGAGGCAGTTGCCTTTCTTGTCGCCGTCCGCCGTCTGGTACGAATCGGCCCGGTCAGCAATCCGCCAAGGCACTTAGGAGTTGCATGGCACACCGGATCCTGATCGTCGACGACAGTGCCATCATCCGGCACTCGATCCGTGCCTGCGTTGAGCACAATACCGACTGGGAAGTGTGCGGCGAGGCAGAAAATGGGAAGGTCGCGATCGAGAAAGTCAGGGCACTGCAACCGGACGTGGTGACCTTGGACTGGCAGATGCCTGTGATGAATGGACTTGAGGCGGCAAGGGAAATCAGCCGCATCGCTCCGCTCGCAACCCTGCTGATGATTACGCTCCACGAAAACCTTCTCTTGACCCAGGAAGCGCACGCCGCCGGGATTAAGGAAGTGCTATCCAAGACCGACGCAGTATCGGATCATCTGATTGCGTCGTTAAAAAGTGTCACGGCGCACAACTAGACATCGGCCAACAATCTGTTTCGCTTTGCCCTTCCCGCCTGTCTCTGTCATCGGTCATTCACAATTGAGTGGTGTATCTGCTACTCTGCGGTTTCCGTTTTCGCGGAGGAGCCAGCTCAATGCCATCAAGCAAGTTAGGGTTTCCAACTTTTGCAGCTGTGTTGTGTATCTGTTTTTCGGTGTCCGCGGCTGAGAAGAAGTCCAAGGACACGAAGGCCGACGAAGCTAGCAAGCCTTCCTACGAACTGGCGCAGCCTGCGACCGAGACGCTGGACTTCGCCATGTACCAGCGGATCCGCGAAGAGGGGCTTTCGCATTCGCACGTGATGGAGTTTGCATCCGGGCTGATGGACGGGATTGGGCCGAGGCTGACGGGGTCTCCGAACCTGAAGCGCGCCAACGAGTGGACGCGCGACCAGCTGACTGCCATGGGATGCAGCAACGCACACCTCGAGGATTGGGGCGAGTTTGGCATGGGCTGGCGGCAACTAAACGCGTGGGTGAGGATGTCAGCGCCGGACACGGCCGTGTTCATCGCGCAGGCGCTGCCCTGGTCTCCGTCGAGCCATGGGGCCGTGAGTGGGCGCGCGGTTTGGGTCGATGCGAAGGACGAGAAGGATCTGGAGAAGTACAAGGGCAAGCTGGCGGGGAAGATTGTTTTCTTTGGCGAGATGCGCGAGGTGAAGCCGGTTGACAAGCCGCTGTTCGAGCGCCGTGACGATGCCAATCTCAAGACCACTGTCGAATATCCGGTGCATGTGGGCCCGCAGGAAGATTTTTTCGTGACGTTCATCAAGCGGCTGGAATTCCGCGAGAAGGCAGGAGCGTTCTTTGCGGCGGAACATGCGGCAGGGATCGTGGTGCCGAGCCGGGATGGGCGCAACAACGGTGGATCGGGCGGAACGATTTTTGACGACGGCGGCAGCGGGATGGGGTGGTTCACCTACCAGCGCGAACATGCCGAGCCGCTTCCGATCTTAGTGATGGCGATCGAGAGTTACGGGCGCGTGTACCGGTTGCTGAAGGCGAACGTGCCGGTCAGCGTTGAGATGGATGTGGAGACGGAATTCACGGGCGATCACGAGCACGGGTTTGACACGATTGCGGAGATTCCGGGCACCGATCCGAAGCTGAAGGATGAAGTGGTGATGGTCGGCGGGCACCTGGATTCCTGGGCCTCCGCGACCGGCGCGACTGATAACGGCGCGGGAACTGTGGTGGCGATGGAAGTGATGCGCATCCTGAATGCGCTGCATGTGCAGCCGCGGCGCACTATCCGCGTGGGGTTGTGGACTGGAGAAGAGCAGGGAGAGTTTGGTTCGTACGGCTACGTGAAGCAGCATTTCGGATTTGTGCCGCTCTCGACCGCGCCCGACCAGGTGAAGCTGCCGGACTTTCTGCGGAAGCCAGCGGGTGCAGTGCAGTTGAAGCCGGAGCAGCAGAAAATTTCCGGATATTTCAACCTGGACAACGGCACGGGGAAGATTCGCGGCATCTACCTGCAGCAGAATGCGGGGATCGCATCCATCTTCCAGCAGTGGATGGTGCCGTTGCAGGATCTGGGCGTGAGCACGATTACGATGCGGGATACCGGCGGCACCGATCATGAAGCGTTTGATTCGGTCGGTGTGCCGGGATTCCAGTTCATTCAGGACATGCTGGATTACGGATCGCGCACGCACCACTCCAATATGGATACGTACGAGCGGCTGCAGGCGGACGATCTGGCGCAGGCGGCGGTGGTCGAGGCGATCTTCGTTTACAACANNAACACGGCGATGCGCGATCAGATGCTGCCGCGCAAGCCATTGCCGCATCCGGAGTTGGAAGAGCAGCGGAAAGCTCCGCTGAAGAATGTGATGCCGGGAGCCGAGGCTGCGGCAGAGGAAGCGAAGAAACCGGGGAATTAGCGCGCAAAGTAGCGCCGCCGTCTCGGCGGCNNCGCCCCCGCGACAGCCGGCGGGACGCCGGCGCTACTTTCTATTGCATTTGCTTAGGCAAACTTTGTTGAGGTAGCCTCGTCTAACGGTTCAACCTCCATTCTGGAGTTCTTCCATGGCTGCGATTCATCTGGTGATCAACAACCGTCCGCACGAGTTGGAGGTCGCTCCTGATACTCCTCTGTTGTGGGTCCTGCGCGACAAACTTAATTTGACTGGCACGAAGTATGGCTGCGGGATGGGACTGTGCGGAGCGTGCACGGTGCATCTGGATGGCGAGGCCGTGCGCGCCTGCCAGACTGCGGTATCGTCGGTCGGTGCGAAGAAGGTTACGACGATCGAGGGGCTGTCGGCGGACAACACGCATCCGGTGCAACTGGCGTGGATCGCCGAGCAGGTGCCGCAGTGCGGGTACTGCCAGTGCGGACAGATTATGTCGGCGGCCGCGCTGCTGGCGAAGACTCCGCATCCGACGGACGATCAGATCGAGTCGGCGATGGTGGGGAACCTATGCCGGTGTGGGATGTATCAGCGGATTCGCAAGGCCATTCATCGCGCGAGTGGATCTGGCGCCAGTGCTTCCGGCGCGGGGAAGGGAGCATAGCCATGACCATCAGCCGTCGACAATTCGTGGTCGGAGGCGCAGTCGCCGGGGCGGGAGTGCTCATCGGCGTGCGGTTTTCGGGATTGCTGGTCCGGGCGCAGGAGTCGGATCCGGGGGCGAAGCAGAAGGCGCCGAATCCGTTTGTCGCTTATGTGCATGTGAAGCCGGACGGGAAGATTTCACTGATCGTGGCGAAGTCGGAGATGGGGCAGGGAATCAAGACTGGCTTGGCGATGGTCCTGGCGGAGGAGGCCGAAGTGGATTTCGCGTCCGTGAAAGTGGAGCAGGCCGAGACGCGGCCGGATCTTTATGCGCACATGGGAACGGGCGGCAGTGGGAGCACGATGGAGAATTTCACGCCATTGCGTCGGGCGGGCGCGACCGTGCGGGAGTTGATGATCACGGCGGCGGCGGCGAAGTGGAACGTGCCAGCTTCCGAATGTGAGGCGAAGAGCGGAACGGTGCTCCACGCGAAGTCGTCGCGCAAGGCTGGGTATGGAGAATTGGTAGAGGCCGCGGAGAAGTTGCCGCTGCCGGATCAAGAAAAAGTCCAGCTCAAGGATGAATCGAAATTTGAATTGATCGGGCATCCGACGGCGCGCGTGGATGTGCCGTCGAAGGTAAACGGCAGCGCGCAGTTTGGAATCGACGTGCGTGTGCCGGAGATGGTGTTTGCGGTGGTGGCGCGATGTCCGACGTTTGGGGGCAAGCCGGCGCACTTCGACGCGGCGAAGGCGAAGGTCGTTGCGGGAGTACGGGAGGTGTTTGAAATCCCTGCATTCGGCGCCGACAAGTTCACTGCGGGCGGTGTCGTGGTGGTCGCGGATTCTACGTGGACGGCGATGAAGGGGCGCGATGCGCTCGATATCAAGTGGGACCACGGTGCGGCGGTTTCGGAGTCGAGCGAGGGGATGCGTGCGGCGTTGCGCGAGGCGGCGGCGAAACCGGGCAAGCGTGTGCGCAATGACGGCGACGTCGATGCGGTGTTGGCGAATGGAGCGAAGAAAGTAGAAGCGATGTACGAGATGCCGCTGCTGGCGCACGCCACGATGGAGCCGATGAATATCACGGCGCACGTTCGTGGCAGCGAGGCGGAAGTGTGGGCTCCGACGCAATCGCCGGACTGGGTGCAGGGAACGGTGGCGCAGGTGCTGGGACTCAAGCCCGACAA
Organism: Acidobacteriaceae bacterium; assembly: GCA_003166855.1. Lineage (GTDB taxonomy): Bacteria > Acidobacteriota > Terriglobia > Terriglobales > Acidobacteriaceae > Sulfotelmatobacter. Next base: position 20,019 of record PMUM01000102.1, read on the forward strand.
GGTGGTGGTGCACACGACGCTGATGGGCGGCGGATTCGGGCGGCGATACATGGCGGACTTTCCCGCGGAAGTGGCGCAGATCGCGAAGGCGGTCGGCAAGCCGGTGCAGTTGGTGTGGACGCGGGAGGACGATATGACACACGACTTTTATCGTCCCGCGACATGTCACCGGATGCAAGGCGCGGTGGATGCGAATGGGCGTCCGGTGGCATGGTTTCATACGCTGGCGTCAACGTCGATTCGCGGGTATTGGGATCCGAAGGCCGCTCCCGAGAGCCAGGAGGTTGGCGGCGCGAAAGAAATGCCATACGCGATTCCGAATGTGCGACTGGAGTTCAACCCGGTGGCGAGTGCGGTGCCGCGGGCTTGGTGGCGGTCGGTGGAGAATTCGTTCAACGGATTTGCGGTGGAGAGTTTCATCGATGAATTGGCGGCGGCGGCCGGGCAGGATCCGGTGCAGTTCCGCAAGTCTCTGCTGGTCAAGCCGACGAACTGGAAGGCGAAGAGCGAGGATGATCCCGATCCGGCGCGGCTGCTCGGAGTGCTGGAATTAGCGGCGGAGAAGGCGGGCTGGGGTAAGCCGCTGCCGAAGGGCCGGGGACGCGGCGTTGCGGCCTTCTGTTCGTTTGGCAGCTACTTTGCCGAAGTGGCCGAGGTGACGGTGAAGGGCAGCGAGTTCAAGATTGACCGCATTGTCGCGGCGGTGGATTGCGGGCAGATTGTGAATCCGGAGTCGGTGCGCTCGCAGACGGAAGGCGCGATCATCTACGGGCTGAGCGCCGCGCTGAAGAATGAGATCACGATCAAGAATGGTGCGGTCGAGCAGACGAACTTTGATGGGTATGATCCGATCCGGATCAGCGAAGCTCCGCCGATCGAGGTGCACATGGTTAGCAGCAAGGAAGATCCCGGGGGGATGGGTGAGCCGGGGTTGCCTCCGGCTGCGCCGGCGGTCGCGAATGCGATTTTTGCGGCGTCGGGACAGCGGCTGCGGAAGCTGCCGTTTCAGTTGAAAGCGACGTAACCACAGGGGCTGAAGCCCACGGTTCTTCTCGCGGACTTATCGCGGCCCTGGAAGGGCCGCTCTTCCACGGTCATGCACGCGTTTGTGTTGTTCCACGTTTGTGTTTGTTCCGCGTTTGTGTTGTACCACAAGCTTGTAGTCGCACTTGCCCAGAATCGCCGGGCTGCGCCCGGCGGACGGCCGAGGCGGCCGTCCCCACATCAAGCGGGCCGTCCCCACACAGAGCCGTGAAACACGAACGCCGCCGAATGTCGGCGGCGTTTTCACAGCAACAAGTCTTCCTATCGCGGGGCTTCTTCCAGCAATCCCTGCTCCATCTTTTCCTGGCACTCGATGCAGTGGCGCGTCCAAGGGACGGCTTCAAGACGCTTGGCGTTGATTTCTTTGCCGCAGTGGATGCATTCGCCGAAGCTGCCTTCGCGGATGCGGGCGAGAGCCTTGTCGACCATCTGCAGGGTCGCGCGGTCGTTGTTGCTCTGGCTGAACAGGAATTCCTTGGTGTAAGAACTGGCGGCGCGGTCGGCGATGTCCTGGGCGGTATCTTCGTCGGCGGAGCGGCCGTCAGCCTGGGTGCGGTTCACGGTCCGGCGCAGTTCCTGCTGCCGGGTTTCCAAACGTTTCTTGAATGCTTCCAACTTCTTCTTATCCATAGGTCACTTCAACTCTGGGCGTTCAAAAAATCATCACATCAAACTCGTAGGACGCCCCTTCCCGGAGGCGTCCCTGGCCATAAGGCCAAACGAAGATGATAAGCGCGCAAATTATGATGCGTCAACAGGCCCAGGCGCTGCCGACAGGATCGGGCGGGCCGTGAAATTGTAGGTCTAGCGTCACCGACGAGATGTGACGGGCATCACACGGGACAAAATGAAATCAACCTGGAAACTACCTCGGGGAAAACAGGTCGCAGAAAAACGCGATCCCTGCGCGGACAATAGACCACAGGGGCTGAAGCCCAGACTGATTCCAAATTGCCCGACGCGGCCCTGGAAGGGCCGCTCTTCCACGGTCGTTCACGGGTTTGTAGTTGTTCCGCAACCTTAATCGTTTCCACACAAGTTCTGTTTATCGCGGCAGTGGATCCTTCATGCTGGCCAGGGCGTATCCCATGACAGCCATGGCGGCGGCGTTCTCGCGCAACTCGCTGGGCACAATCTTGTCGAGCGTGTCGGCGGCGGTGTGGTGGTAGTTGAAATAGGTTCGGCCGTCCTGCATGAGGCCGAGCGCGGGCACGCCTGCCTCCGACATGGCGGAGATGTCGGCTCCCGGGGGATAGCTGCTGGGCTGCGCGGCCGTGGCGCCGAAGCTTTGCAGGACGACCAACACCGGGCGCAGGAGTTCCACGGCGTGCGGCGTCATCTTGACACTGAAGCCGAGCGGGTGCGCGGCGCCGGAGTCGCTCTCGATCGCGGCCACGGTGCGAGTGAATTCGGCGGAATAATCCTTGGTGTACGCCTGGCTACCGGCGCCGCCGCTTTCTTCGTCCATCCAGGCAATCACGCGCAGCGTGCGCTTGGGGTGCAGGTGAAGTTTCTGCAGAATCTCTGCGGCTTCCATGGCGACCACAACGCCGGCGCCGTCGTCGATGGCGCCTGTGCCCAGATCCCAGGAGTCGAGGTGTCCGGAGACTACAACGAATTGCTCGGGATGCTCGCTGCCTTTGAGATCTGCGATGACGTTATAGCTGGTGGCGTCGGGCAGCTTCTGCGGAGTGAGGGTGAGATGCATGCGGACTTTGCCCTGCGCGGCCAGATGCGCGATCAGGTCAGCGTCTTCAGCGGTGACGGCACCAGCGGGGATTCCAGCAGGGAAGCTGAAGCCGGTGTGCGGCAGGCGGTAGTCAGCGTTGCCGACCGAGCGGACTAGGGCGGCCACCGCTCCCAGATCGGCCGCGGCTTTGGGACCGGCTCCGCGATAGCGCACCGCCTCGCCATAGGAAATGAATGACATGCCTGCGGCGGCCTTCTGCTTGTCGAAGAGTGCGTTGAACAGGACGATCTTGCCGGCGACGCTGTCGTGGCCGAGGGCTTTCAGTTCGTCGAAATTGTTGACGACGACGACGTCGGTCGTGATGCCTTCGGCGGGTGTGGCGGTGCTTCCGCCGAGGGCGGTGAGAACGATCTTCTGCGTGGTGCTGGGGGCTTGGCCCGGGTATTCCGTCAGCTCAGCGGTTTCGGCGCCGCGCACCCAGTGGGGAACTTTGACTTCCTCGAGGTGGACGTCCAGACCCAGCTGACGCAATTCGGCGGCGACGTAATCGACGGCCGCCTTGGCCTGCAGCGATCCACTAATGCGCGGGCCGATGTTCTCAGTCAGATGGGCGACCTGGCGGTAGGCGTAGTCATCAGACAACGCTGCGGCCTTGATCGCGGCCAGCTCTTCCAGCAACTGAGGAGGGAAGTTCTCCTGCTCTGCCTGGGACGCCTGCGGCGGCGCCATGAATGGGACGGGCGCGTTCTTGGGTTGGCTCTGGGTTTGGGCCGCGCTCGAAAAAGCCAGTAGAACGATGAGACACAAATTTGCGGGAATGAGCCTGGAGGCAGAATGGGATCGGGTCATGGTCGTTGGTCAGTGTATCTGACAGCGCCGTGAGAACAAAACACGATCCGCTGTCTTCGTTTCATGGGATGCGCGGGCCGCTGGCCGGTTCGAAACTTCCCATACTCGCTGGTTTCGCCGAGTGGTACGATATCGCGGCCTGTTCCAACGGGCTTCCGATACGGAAACAAATGTCGAGCTGACTTACGGTAATGCAGCAGTCTCCGTTCGCAAGGAGGTTGTCATGCAGTGGACCCAGATCTACGACCCACTCGGGCATTGGTGGCTGTCCACGCTGGTTGCTGCGCTTCCGATCATGGTCCTGTTCGGGCTGCTGGCCGGCCTCAAGGTGAAGCCACACTGGTGCGCCATCGCCGGGGCGTTAACGGCCGTGGCGGTGGCGATTCTCTTCTTCAAGATGCCCCCAGCGCTCGCCGCCCTCAGCTTTGGATACGGGGTTGCGTTCGGTGTTTTGAAGATTGCCTGGATCGTTCTGGCGGCTGTGTATCTTTACGACATTTCCGTCGAGACCGGGCAATTCGAAATCATGAAGGAGTCGGTCGCGGGAATCACGGCGGACCGGCGGCTGCAAGTGTTGCTGGTCGCCTTTTGTTTTGGCGCGTTCATTGAGGGAGCGGCGGGGTTCGGGGCGCCGGTCGCCATCGCGGGAGCCTTCATGATCGGGCTCGGTTTCAAGCCCTTCCATGCAGCCGCGTTGAATCTGATCGCGAACACGGCGCCGGTGGCTTGGGGAGCCATTGGCACGCCGGTGCACACGCTGGCGGCGGTGACGGCTTTGCCGGAGTCCGATCTCAATGCAATGATCGGCCGCATTCTACCCTTCACCGCGGTCATCGTTCCATTCTGGCTGGTGAGAACCATGGTCAGCTGGCGGGAAACCTTTGAAGTGTTTCCAGCAATTCTGGTGGTCGGCGGCTCGTTCGCGCTTACGCAATTCATCGGGTCGAATTATGTGGATAGCAATCTGGTGGACATCATGGGCGGAGTGGTGTCGATTGTCGCCCTCCTGATTTTCCTGCGATTCTGGAAGCCGAAGAAGATTTGGCGCTTCGACTACGACGAAAAGGCGCCGGCGCTGCCTCCACCGACAGGGGAGATTACCGACCAGGTTGGCGGCGAATGGGCGGCGGAGAAGTTCGATGGATTCGTCAAAGTGCGCACTTACACCGCAGGGCAAGTTTTGAAGGCCTGGATGCCGTTCGCGATCCTGTCCCTGTTTGTGCTGCTCTGGGGACTGCCAAAGATAAAGCTGGCTATGAACCAGGCGACCACACCGGCTTTTCGGGTGGTGCTACCGGATGGGAAAGTTCGCCCCGGTCCTCCGGGATGGGACGTGCCGGTTCTTCACAATGCGGTCTTTCGCGCCGCGCCGGTCGTCA
>PMUM01000184.1 GCA_003166855.1 Acidobacteriaceae bacterium
GGTCCATTCGTCTCGGCCAGTAGCTCGCGTTTGACCCTCGCTCGACCTGCTCTCGCTGCTTCCCTTGCGGGGAACTGCGCGCGATCTTCGCTTGGGCTCCGGGCTCACCGCCAACCGGATAAACCTACCCTACGCCTCGGAACTCTATCTTGCCTNNCCAGCGCTTTGCTATAGACCCTTGCTCACCCTCTGTCCCAACCTCGCGATCAGAACAGTGACTCCGCTTGAGCCCCGGACGCCGCACCAACCGGAAAAACTTAAGAAGCTGTCAAAGAACGATCTTGTTGTACTCCTTCTATTTTTCCCGTCAACGAAAATTACGCGCTTGTAAGTACACGTATTTTCAATCGAGTGCACGCCATCCACAAGCCAGTGACCGGATTTGGTGCAAGGCTCGAATTGGTTTCTAAGAGAACCCGCGCCAAATGCGGGTTTTCGCCCGCTGCATTGATGGGAATCGATGTGGAGTGCGCGGCCGGATCCTCATTCCAGCCTGTGAAAATCGTGTACTTCCCTTGCCCCGCACAGTATCTGCGTTTGAATTATGTGGAGACGGCCGCCTTCGGCCGTCCTATCTTCATCGATTTTCGGGCCGTGAAATGAGACAAGTGGGCATTAGCATTGGGCGGTCGAGCTGCGCTCGGCGGACAGCCGAAGGCGGCTGTCCCCACATGAGCATCTCGTCAATCGACTTCGACTGGCTCGTCTACCAGGCGCTTGTCGGCTTCATCGGAGCCCGTCAGTTCGAAGGAGTTCGTCAGTACTGCCTTCCCTTTTTCCACGCTGGTGATGACGTAGGAGCAACCAAACCAGTGGGCCTCGGCGAGGTCGGTCTTCGACCACCGGGCGGGGTGGTCGGGATGGGAGTGGTAGAAGCCGACGATGTCCTCGCCTCGCTCGCGGCCTTCGCGCTGGATCCGCACCAATTCCTTTGGGTCGATGTTGTAGCGGTTATGGGCGGAGTCGGTACGGGTATTGCCGCAGCGGGCGGTTGAGGTCACGGTGCGGGTGCCATCGTCGTCCATGCGACCGAGCAGGATTCCACAGCATTCGTGGGGATAGGTTTCTTCGCCGTGGCGGCGGAGGGAGTCGTAATCGGGACGATTGAGTTTCAACATTGGTGGAGACGTTTAAGAAATCAAAATCCCCACCCTCTGGCAAAGAACGCGAGAAGGGTGGGGCACCACGTTCTTTACCCTTCGGTCCAGAAGCGTTCGCTTAGGTATTTGTCGCCGGAGTCGCAGAGGATCGTCACGATCACGGCTTCCTGGCCTTTCTTGAGCCGCAGGTCGTTGGCGATTTTGAGGCATCCGACGACTGCGGCGGCGGCTGAAACGCCTACCAGCAAACCGGCGTCCCGGGAAAGATGGCGCGCCATGGCGTAGGCATCTTCGGTTGAGATTTCGAGATTCTGGTCGGCGAGTTGCGGATCGTAAATCTTCGGCACGATCGCGCTCGCCATGTGCTTGGCGCCTTCGATTCCGTGAAACGACGAGTCGGGCTGCAGCGAGATGCACTGCACGGCCGGATTCAGCTCTTTCAGGCGTCGGGTCGTACCGACAAAAGTTCCGCTGGTGCCGAGCATCGAGACGAAGTGCGTGATGCGTCCCTGGGTCTGCTGCCAGATTTCGTTCGCCGTCCCGTGATAGTGAGCCTTCCAGTTGGATTCATTGGAATACTGGTCGGCGTAGAAATATTGATCGGGATGCTTCGCGGCGAGTTCGCGGGCCATACGAATTGCGCCATCAGAACCGTCGGCGGGATCGGTATAAAGAATGTTGGCGCCGTAGCCCTGCAGGATCTGCTTGCGTTCGCGGGAAACATTTTGCGGCATGCAGAGCGTGACGGGGAATCCTTCGGCGGCGCCGAGCATCGCATAAGCAATGCCCGTGTTGCCGCTGGTGGCATCGAGCAGGATCTGGCCGGGGCGCAGTTGGCCGCGGCGGCGGGCTTCGAAGACGATATTGGCGGCGGCGCGATCTTTAACGGATCCGCCGGGGTTGTACCATTCGGCCTTACCCAGAAGTGCTACGCCAGGCAGGTCGGCGGTCAGTGCGTCCAGACGCAGCAGCGGGGTGTTGCCGATGCGTTCGATCAGGCTGTGGCCAAGCGTTTCGCCCAGTCCTGGCGCCGCTTCGAGCGATCCATTGTGCGGTGCTGGAGCCGACATTGCCGCCATTCTTGAAGATCCGTGTGCCATCGATGAACCGAAACCTCGTGACCAACGTAATGTGCTATAGGGCCAGAAACGAGATATGTAGTAGCTTGATTAGATGAATAGTTTCGCCCGGCGATGCAGCTTGCGTAAAGTTACGGTCGGTCCTTATAAAGGATGCATCTAATAGACGAGCGTTCGCCGGCAAGGAAAGGTTGAAGTTAAAACGCAATGCCTAAAACTATTGAAGCACGAACCTATGAGGAAGCGCTAGCCTGGCTGCGCGATCACGGGTTCGACGTGACCGACGCCCCGGGCGCCACCGTTCGCGTCTTTCTGCGGAAATATAACGTGTCGGCCGCCATCCAGAAGGGGCCGGACGATACGGTGAAAATCTTCGCCTATCCCGGGTATTTGATTGGCAGCGAGATATCGAAGTTGGTCAACCGTGGGTACCAGCAGTTTCTCAAGACGTCCAAGACTGAAATCCCAGCCAGCGCCGACCATCTGAAGGCGCTGCAGACTTTCTCCGAGGAATTGAAGGAAGCGCTGAGTCTGCCCAGCCTGTACAACGAATCGCTGGGGACGGTGAGCGAGTCGTACCAGTACGATCGCATCGAAAATCGCGATAAGGCGCCGGTGGATCGGCCGAAGCGTCCGTGGGAAGTCGCGGGCAAAGAGGCCGCAGTCGCGGCAAAGAAGGGCCGAGCGTAGCGCCGGCCTCGGGCTGGGGCGACCTCAGGGGCTAAAGCCCTGTCTCTCTCCGTATCGTAACGTGGCGCTAAAGCGCCGCTCTTCCACGGTTGCTATCGCAGGCGTGATCTCTCTTGATTATCACCTGCGTTATCCCGGCTGCGATCATCCGCGTTATCTCGCCCTCGTTATCTGACTCCGAGCAGAATATCGATCGTTAGCTGATCGAGCTTTTCGTAGGGCAAGCGTTTTTGCATGATCGCGTCTTTGTCGAAAACGTGGGACAACAAAGCCGCTGATCCCTTGGCGGAGTAGCTGCCGGTTTTGGGAGTTCCGGGGACCGCGGCAGAAATTTCCTTGAGAATCGTTTGTATGTCGCCGTCGGCGTTCCAGCGGGCGGCCTTTTCCTTCAGAATTAAGTAGGTACGCATGCAGCCGCGGGCGAAGTCTTTCACTCCGTCATAATCTTCGGTGCGGTAGGCGTGTGCGTCGAAATGGCGCGGGCCGTCGTAGGCGACGTCTTCCAGGAATTTCACCAGCCAGAATGCGGACTTGGGATTGTTTGATCCAAAACGCAGATCCTGGTCGTAGCGTCCGGGGGCCTGATCGTTCAAGTCGATGTGGAAGAGCTTGCCGGCTTCCCAAGCTTGCGCGACGCCGTGCATGAAGTTGAGTCCGGCCATTTGCTCGTGCGCGACTTCGGGATTGACGCCGACCATCTCGGGATGATCGAGCGTGGGAATGAATCCCAGGTAGTGGCCGGTGGTGGCCATGTAGATGTCGCCACGGGGCTCGTTGGGCTTGGCTTCAAGGGCGAAGCGGTACTTGTATCCTTGAGCGATGTTGTACTCGCAGAGATAGTTGACGGCCTCGCGCAGACGCTTGACGGCTTCGTCGGCGCGGCGGCAGGCGTCGGTCTCGACACCTTCGCGGCCACCCCAGAGGACGAAGATTTTCGCGCCCAGCTCGGCTCCGAGGTCCATGGCACGCAGAGTCTTCTGCAAGGCGTAGGCGCGCACCTCGGGATCGTTGGCGGTAAAGGCGCAGTCGCGGAAGACGGGATGAAAAAACAAGTTCACGGTTGCCATGGGGACGACGATTCCGCCCTGCTGGCAGGCCTTTTTGAACTCGCGGACGATACGGTCGCGTTCCGCTGGCGTGGCGTCAATTGGGACCAGGTCGTTGTCGTGCAGGTTGACGCCCCAGGCGCCGATTTCGCCGAGGACAGACGCGATCTCGGTGGGAGGCATGGTACGGCGGACGGCGTCGCCAAAGGGGTCGCGACCGCGGTTGCCCAAGGTCCACAATCCGAAGGAAAATTTATGTTCGGGCTTGGGCTGGTAGTTTGTCTTGCTCATGGATTCCCTCTTCGCTTTTGCAGTCACGTTATCTGGCCTCCGATGGATTCAAAGCCGGCGGAGAAGAAGACATCTTCCCTACCAGACTGTCTTCTGCCTTCTTATGCAAATCCTGAACCTTGTGGAGTTCCTTTTCCGCTTCCGTCGGCTTTCCGAGGGCTTGGTACAAGCGCCCGAGTTGGTAATGAGCGTCGGGCAGTGTGGGATCGAGAGCCACAGCACGAAGAAGAGCGGGCTGGGCTTCTTTGTAGTTTTTTTGCTGCATGTAGATCGCGCCTAGATCGACATAGACGATGCGCAGGTTCTTCTGAGCGCTCATGGCGCGTTTGAGCAAAGAGAGAGCGTTATCGGGATGGTTGTTCTTCCATTCGATGTCGCCGAGATACGCCAGGGCCTGGGCGTGGCCGGGGTCAAGGACGAGTTCGCGATCGAACTCTTGCCGGGCTTCGTCGTATTGTTGCGACTTCCAGTGCAGGTATCCGAGGCCGAAGTGAACGTTAGGCTCGGACGGAGAGATCTTCGCGGCGGCCTGGAATTCGGCGATGGCTTCCAAGGTCTTGCCTGAGCCATCCAAGGCTTCTCCCAAGAGGATATGGGCCGCGGCGGAATCGGGGTCCTGCTGCAGCAGTTGGCGGAATTCCTCCAAGGCACAGGGGTAGTTCTTCGCCCACAAGCAGCTTTGCGCCAGCAGGCGACGCAGTTCCGTGTTGGTGGGGTCGGCCTTGGCTGCGGGCTCGAGAAACGTTACGGCGTCGGCAAAGCGCTGTTCGCCGTAGTAGCTGAGTCCCAGCAAGGTACGCGCCTGGTTGTTGCCCGGGTCGGCCGCAAGCGCGGCTCGAAGAGCCGCGGCGGCAGTGGAGAAGTGGCCCTGCTTGAATTCTGCTAATCCCAGGTTGAGTTCGATCGTGGGGAGCCTCGGATTGAGCGCCAGAGCCCTTTTGTAGGCCGCAGCGGCTTCCGAATACTTCTCTTCCTTAGAGAGCACTACGCCCAGGCTGGCGAAGGCTGCAGCATCGTGCGGATTGCGTGCGGTCACCCCGCGCCACGCAGCGGCAGCCTCAGGCAACTTGCCCTGTTGCTCTAGCACGATGGCATCCTCTGGAGTCGGGTTCTGTGCGATCGCAGGCATCGAAAGCAGGATCGCCAAGAGCACCACCGCGAGAACGAGTTCTGACTTCCACGTCTTCATACCTGAGACTCGGGGATAGCGATCGAAGCGAATCGCGCCTCCACCTCTACGTCGCGCACAAGGCAATCCTATCCGTACGTGGGCACAGCCTTTCGATGCCGCCCTGGCACGGGTGAGGTTACTGGGTGGATGGGGAGACGGTGAGCACGTAAATATGCCCCGCTCGACTCGTATTGAGCGCGAGCGGGGCACAGATAATGCCACTGAAGCACGCTAGAACATCAGCTTCAGAGCGAGTTGGAACTCCCTGGGATCGAACGCCGCAGTGACGGCGCCAAAGTTGCTGGAGCCTTGGTTGAGGCTGATGCCGCCATTGTTTGCATCCCCTTTGAACTGGGTATGGTTCCACATGTTGAAGGCATCGGCACGGAACTGAAGCTTGAAGCGCTCCGTGAAAGCGAAGTTCTTCAGCAGCGAAATATTCCAGTTGTCGCGGCCGGGACCGCGCAGAGCGTCGAATCCGAGGTTCCCGTAGCAGTCGGGGCCTGTAGCGCAGGCCGGAGCGCTAAAGGCGGCCGGATTGAACCAGGATGCCGCGGTTTTCGGATACGCAATCGACCCATTCACATTCGGCCGGTTGCCCGAGTTCGGAACGACGCTGGAGGCATTGCTTCCGCTGACCCCTAGATTCAGGGGTGCACCGGACTCCATGGTCACGATTCCCGACAGTTCCCATCCACCCAAAGTTGCTTTGGCCAGACGGCTGCCGCTGTTCCTCAGGAACGGGATCTCGTAGACATAGTTGAAGAATGCGATCTGTCGGCGATCGAACTGCGACGGACCGAAGTCATACTGCCATCCCACATAGGGGTTGGTAGCATTGTTGAGGTCGCCGCCGCTGCCCGTGCTGGTGGTCGCATCCATGGCTTTCGAAACCGTGTAACCGGCCTGAAGTTGGAGGTCTTTGGTCACGTTCCCATGGAGGCCGACCTGAAGCGAGTTGTAATGCCCATTGGCGCCGTTTATGGACTCCTTCATGCCCGAGAACCCGAGGTAGTTCATGAACTGATTCGGGCTAGGAGCACCGGGCTGCAGCAACATCGGGATATCGGTCTGGGGAAAGAGGTTGATCTCCTGATAGTAGTTTTCGTGCCGGTTCTGGCTGCCCACGTAGGACACCGACAAAACCGCACGCGCGCCGATGGCCTGCTGTACGCCAAGGCTGTACTGGGAGGTCCGAGGGAGTTTGTACGTTGAGTCGATACCGGTGACGCCGGCCGGAAGGATCGGCAAGGCCGCCGCAGTGATGATGCTGCCATTGGTGAGGTTTTGTCCCGGATTGGAGAGAGACACGCCGTTGAGCGTGGGGTTTAAATCGCCGGGCGGGTTGGTGGCGCCGTTATACATGTCGTTGCCCTGGATGCGCTCGTACATGAGGCCGTAACCGCCGCGGATCACAGTCTTGCCCTGACCGGTCAGGTCATACGCAAAACCGATGCGGGGTCCGAAGTTCGCCCAGTGATTGTTGACCAGTCCCTTCGGAATGCCATTGACGCCGCCTCTGCCAATGCCGTTCAGATAGAAGTTGACACCGTTCAAGACCGGGTTGGGGCTGGTACCGAAAGCTGCAGCTGGGGTGATCCCGGTGCACTGCCCCGCGATAATCGCGGTGCAGATGCTGTTATTCACCGAGTTGAGTATGGCTGCGTTGGCTGGGTTGTAGAGGTTGGGGTAGAAGTTTGTGGACTGCTCGTTAGCTTCGTAAGTGTGGGGCACGCCATCCCAGCGTAAACCAAGGTTAAGCGTGAGCCGGCTAGTAGCGCGCCAGTTGTCCTGGACGTATGTGGCATAGGAGACGTTATTCCACTGACCGGTGATCTTAGCCGCGTCTTCCGTGTACTGCTGGCCATAACCGAGCAGGAAGTCAGCAAAGTCCGACCCGCAGGCTTGTGTCGACGAGCTGACACATCCAGTGGGCGAAGTGAACGACCCGTTGAAATTGAAGTTCCCTTGGGTATTGGCAAAAGCATCTTGGCTCTTCTTATAGAGTGCCCAGCTGAATCCGAACTTGAACTGATGCGCTCCCTTGGTCCAGGAGATGTCATCCCGAAGTTGGTAATCGTCTGCCTTGTTGACCCACGGCGTCCAGTTCGAGGTGTAGTCGGCTCCAGTAACGCCGTTTAGATTGATCGACGGAATACGGTCGCTGACGTTCGGCCCGGTAAAGAGGCGGTTGAATTGGAAAGACGACGGGGCCGAGACCAGGCCCTGCGGGATGATGTTAATGCGGTTGCCGTTGTAGTTGAACGAGGCCTCGTTCAGCAGCGTCGGGCTGATGACGTAGGTGGTGTGGATCACCGCACTATAGGAGGGGTTGCCGAAGGTGTTGCTGATCGTCGGCACATTGTCGCCGCTCCACTGCGTTGTTCCGTAGGTCTGCGAGGTCTGCTCGGAAATCCAGTGTCCAAAGATCGAGAATTTGCTGCTGAAGGTGTGATCGACGCGGGCAATCTCCTCCCGCAAAGTCGTGGGCGAATTGTTGCCTCCGGTAAAGTTCACCCCATTGTTCGGCTGCGGGAAGATCCCGCCGTACTTGCCACCCGCCGTCAGCAATGACGTAGCGTTGCTGTTGATCATGCAGGCAGGAATCGTGTTGCTCGGAAATGGTAGGCCGGGAGTAACGCCAGGAGGAGCCACTCCTCCACAGTTCGCAAACTGGATCGAGGGGAGGACAGAAGCTGGGTCCACGGCGACGATTGTTTTGCCATTATAGGTAGTGGGGATCACAGAGCCAGTCGCGGTAGGATACTGACTCGCCAAGGGGACGGGAAGGTTCAGAAGGCCGCCATCGACCTCACTGCGCCATTCCATGTTGTAAAAGAAGAATGTCGGATGCTCCTTCCACGCTGGAACCTGACCGCCGAGGTTGAAGCCGTAGACGTTGTAGCGCAATTCGGCAACTTTCGCCGGAGCGGGGTTGAAGTAGTTGCGCGCATTGAGCGCGTCGTTGCGGAAATACTCCCAAGCCGAAGCGTGGAACTGCTTGGTCCCGGACTTGATGACCGTCGCGATCGTCGCGGCGGAGGACAGGCCGTACTCGGCGCTGTAGTTCGAGGTCATGTTCTGGAACTCGGCGATCGAGTCGATGGAAGGGGCGACACTGCCACTGCTACCGCCACGGTCCAGGTTCTCGCCGCCGTCAATCAGTTGAAGATTGTGCCCAGCTCGCTGGCCGTTAATACTCACGTTGTTGTCGGCACTGACCGGAGTGAATGGAATCCGGTCCGTCTGAATGCTGGATGCACCTGGCGTGAGCGCAAACAGAGAGTACAGCGTGCGCCCGTTGATACCAAGATCAGATACCTGTGCTCCGTTAATGACCGTGCTGACTTCGCCGGTGTCAGTTTGCACAGCGACTGCATTCGCCTCGACAGTCACTTGCTCCTGCGCGCTACCGACCTGCAACTTGAAGTCGATACGACTGCGGTCGCCGACGGCCAGAACGATGTTCTTCTGCTCGGTGGCCTTGAAACCGCTCGCCGTCACGCGCACGCTATAGCGCCCGATGATCAGATCTGGAGACACGTACTGACCGTCGCCGTTGGTGGTCGTATTACGCGCCACGCCGGTTTCGGTGTTCGTGATGACAATGGCGGCATTGGGAACTGTCGCGCCTGTAGGGTCAGTCACGGTGCCCAGGATGGTCGCTTCCTGAGCCAGGGCTTGAGTGGCGAAGATTACGAAGAAAGCTGCGAACAGAACCGCAAGGCGAGGGCCATTGCGTCTGACAGCCAGGCCGAAACTCCCGGCAAACATGGGCGAGAGCGATTTCATGTGGAGCCTCCGAATTAGTTGATCGCGATTAGTCGCTCGCGAACGTTTGGTCAGCGGATATCTAGGGCTGGGACTACCCCTGAAATTGGAAACGTTTACGGTGTTACGCCCCCTCGATGACCGTTGTCAAGAAGAAAATCGATATAGTAATGGGATTATGGCGGTTTTGGCTCCCGAAGAGGACCCCCTTTTCACTAACTGGGCGTATACTCTGGCGATAACGGACGACGCCTCCTCCTGTAGACATGGTCGTTTCCGGAAAGACCACCGGTTCTTAGGCGAAGGGGAGTATTTCCATGCTGACCCTGAAGATGGCGGTATCAACCTTGGTTCTCGGTGTGGGTTGTTCTTGCACCTTGCTCGGCCAACAGAAGGGACCAGATTCTGGCTCTCAGGCCGTGCGAGAGTTCCCCGTAATCCTGCAGCAGAGCGTATCCGCAGGCAAGACGCCGGTCGGGACCAAGATCCAGGCGAAACTCTGGGTCGCTACCTTGGTGGACGGCACGGTGTTCCCAAGGAATGCCGTTTTTTCCGGAGAAGTTGTCGAATCGGTTGCCAAGACAAAGACCGATCCCTCCCGCGTTACTCTCCGCATGGATTCCGTGCAGTGGAAGGATGGGTCGGCTGCGGTGAAGGTCTACTTAACGGCATGGTATTACCCTCCGCGAAGCGCGTCCGGCCAGGACCTGCAGTACGGACCTCAGCAACCCGCGAACCGAACCTGGAACGGAGAGGGGCAGTATCCCGATCCGAACTCGAAGGTTTATAAGCCGTTCCCGGGGGGCAGTTCCGATCAAAAATCGGCGGTTCCCGACACGCCGACCGCGATCGCGGGGAATCACAGAGTGCTCATGGAAGATGTGGAGAGCACCCGCGGTGCCGATGGGGCCGTTGCGCTGGTTTCCAAGCGAACCAACATCAAGTTGGATAAGCTGACGACCTACGTGTTGGCCGGCGGCGACCTGCTTCCCGCAAAGTGAATTCAGTCCCAAATCGGCCCTTGCAGCATCGCCCGTCTGGACTCGACCTTGACTGGTCTTCTTGACCGGGCGATGCCGCTGTGCTACAAGCGACGGTCGACCGTAATCGTTAACGCAACTTACATCTACCATTCAGCCAGCGCTCTCGCCTGCTTGTTGACCGCGCGGGTTGGGGAGGAAGTCTTCATGGCAACTCGTACGCGAACTACCGTGCAGATTGCGCTCTTTCTGGTTCTGATTCTTGTCCGTGCTGGCGCACAAACGGCGGGGGGCGCCGTGTATCTGGACCCTGCGCAGCCGATCAATGTGCGCGTCGATGATCTCATCAAGCGAATGACTCTCGAGCAAAAGGCTACGCAGCTGGTCAACCAGGCGCGGGCGATTCCCGACCTTCAAGTGCCGGCGTACGACTGGTGGAG
>PMUM01000475.1 GCA_003166855.1 Acidobacteriaceae bacterium
CGACCACCGAGCCTGGTTCGGCATCCCGAACTTCGGAGATGTAGTCTCGAACATCCCCTTCGCCGTGGTCGGCATATGTGGCCTGCTCTTCCTGTTCCGGCCGCACACAAGAACATTCTCCGATCACCGCGAGCGCTGGCTCTACCTCGTGATGTTTGCCGGTCTGATCCTGACCGCGTTCGGCTCGGCCTACTATCATCTCGAGCCCGGAAATGCGCGTCTGGTCTGGGACCGCATCCCCATCATGATCGTCTTCATGGCTCTTGCTCGCCGCCGTGATCGCGGAGCGAGTGAGTGTTGTCGCCGGCCTGTGGTTGTTCCCCGCGGTGGAAGGCGCAGGCATCGGCAGCGTACTCGTCTGGCGTGCCGGAGAACTCCAAGGCCACGGCGACCTGCGCTTCTATGCCGCGGTGCAGGTGTACGCCATCCTCATCCTGCTGCTGCTGTTGCTGGTTCCGGCAAAGTACACGCGCGGCTCAGACCTCGCGATTGTTGTTGGCTTCTACGTCCTCGCCAAGATTCTCGAGGAGAGCGACCGTCAGGTCTTCGCCCTCGGCCACATCGTCAGCGGACACACCCTGAAACATCTGGCAGCAGCTGGCGCCGGCTACTGGATCTTGCGCATGCTGCAGAAAAGAGAAGTTGTCAGGGTTTGATCCCTGGAAATCCGCGTGAATCCGTGNNCACGGCTTCAGCCGTGCCGTTAGAGTTCGAACAAATGCCGGGCTCCAGCCCCTGAGGGAAGCCCAGGAAGACAGCAGTTGTCAGATCTTGATCCGTGGAAATCAGTGCAAATCCGTGGCAAAAGAAGTTGCCCTAACCGCGCCGCTTGTAGAGCACAGCGAACTCGAATCCAGTGTTCGGCGGGAACAACTCCGCCACTTTACGCAGCCGCTCGGCCAGCGCAGACGGCGCCAGCAACGGATAGTCGCGCTCCCGCAGATCGTAATAATCCACATCGAGATACAACGACAATAGATAAATCGAAATCGTGTCCGAGAACGTCGCGTCCAGATATTCGTTCTTGAAGCGCTCCGCGTCCGGCCCTCCGGCAGTAGCCAGCTTGCGCGCTTCCCACGCGTCGAGAGAAGTTTCGCCGCGAACGCCCGCTTCCACCTGACTCCACGCCAGCTCGCTGAAGTCGTGCGAAACTCCCGCGCGCTCGACCAGCGCGTGACCGACGTTGATATAGAACTCAAACGCCACCGAAAACTTGTCGTCCATCAATCGCGTAGAGATGAACACGCACTGCGAGTCGCCCAGGTTCAAGTTGCGGTGGCAAACCGCGTTGTCGCTGAGGGCCACGTCATAACGATCGGCGATGACCGTCTCGTCGCCCTGGCTCACAGCAAGCGGGACGAAGTAATAAGCCTTGCGCTCGAGCGCGGCCGCGACCTTGGTCGGCACCGCGGCGATCATACGCTCCAGGTCAAACGAGTTGACCGCGACCTCGCCGGCGACGGCATAGCAGATACCGTTCGGCGCCTGCGAAACCGGGGTGACCCGAACCACTTCGGCGGGGCTGCGCGTAATTGCTGGGGCTGCCTCAAACATCTGCCCTATTCTACACACAGCGACGTGGCGCTCAGGTCTTCGGGCATATCTGCCCGGGGAGTTCCACAGATCGGGAAGGTCACGATTTACCCTCGTGCCGCCAGATGGCCGAAAAGCATCAGCTTCGCAATCTGCCGAGGAACTCGCTTTGGCTGAAAAGGCCGTGGGCTTCAAAGGTTTCCTGAAATGCTCACTTTTCGGTGGCGCAACTCTTTGAGCGGTGCACCACATCATCGTTATCGTTGTGATCGACAAATCGTCTGGAACTGGGTCGCTGCTTGCCCGCGCTGTTTCGCACCTCTCCCGTGGAGACTGTCGCAAGTGCAGACGATTCGGGAAATCCGGGTATGGGATAATTGACTCCGTGAGAAGCCATCTCGCCTTTTGGGTTTGGTTTGTCTTTTCTTCGATTTCTTCCTGCTCGGCTGCAACTCGGCACTACTACATCGCAGCCGAAGATGTGACTTGGGACTATGCTCCCAGCGGACGTAATTTACTGAACGGCAACTCCATTCCGCAGCCGTGGGCGATGAAGACACGCTGGGCCAAGAGTCGTTTTATTGAATACACAGACGACACTTTCATCACGCCAAAGCGACAGCCTGAGTGGCTGGGTATTCTCGGCCCGGTGATTCGCGCCGAGGTTGGCGACGAGATCATTATCGTTTTTCTGAATCGCAGTCACCGCGCACATGACATGCATCCACACGGCTTGCGCTATGACAAAGACAATGAGGGCTCGTTCTATCTGCCATTTGGAAAAGGAGCCCGAGTTCCTCCCGGGGGCCGATTTACATATCACTGGTTTGCCAATCCCAGCAGCGGGCCGGGGCGCGGACAACTGAGTTCTGCGGTTTGGTGGTACCACGCCCACGTCGATCCGGGCTTCGAGATCAACGCAGGATTGCTGGGACCGATCATCGTTACGGCCAAAGGCAAAGCACATGCCGACGGGTCTCCAAGGGACGTTGACCGCGAATTCGTTACGTCCTTCATGATCTTCGATGAACTGAACGGCAAACCTGAGGGTCGGTTCTACGCAATTAATGGCTTCGTTTTTGGCAACCTTCCCGGCTTAACTATGAAGCAGGGAGAGAAGGTGCGGTGGTATTTATTGGGGATGGGTAACGAGATCGATCTGCACACTCCACACTGGCATGGCGAAGTGGTCACCGATGGAAGAAGAAATACCGACGTGATCGAACTGCTTCCCGGAAGCATGACTACCGTTGATATGCTCGCCGACAATCCCGGAACCTGGATGTTTCATTGCCATGTGGGAGAACATATGGAGTCGGGAATGGTCGCGGTTTACATTGTCTATGCCCCCAGAGCCCGGGCGTGCCCGCTTTCGCTCGTCGGCGGAAACTTCTGGGAGCATCCCGAAAACTCTACGCTGACCGTCAAGAACATCAGCGGCAAAACCATTAAGAGTCTGTCGCTCACCTCTGAAATGTTTCTTGCGCCGCAGGATTTGCGGCGACCTTTTTACTCGGAATGGTTATCGGCCAATCCAATTCTGTCCGGACACGAACAAACGCTCGAGCACCAGGGCATGCGCGCTAGTAGCGCTGAGGCCGTTCAGGGATGGGTCGTTTTTCCCAATTCTGTGAAATACGAGGACGGGACCAGTTGGGTCTCCCAAAGCGAGGGTGAATGTTTTGGCGTGGTATGGAAGGACCAGCAGCATCCCGAAATGTTGGCCTTGCCTCCCCGTCAGATCGAAATGAATCCAGACTAGTCGCTCGTAAGAGTCGGCTGGCACTTTCCAGGGAAACTGGGTTTTTTGGCTGACGGCCGTAACGTCGGTGGCGAAACATCTCCATTACACTCAAAATCCCCGAGAAAGGGCGCAGAGACGGCGCAAGCCTGTGACACGGCCTGATCGCAACCGTTCACATCAAACCATCAACCGGCCTGGCCTAATTCTTCCGGGGCGGATCCGTTGTCCATGGCGGCGCGACGCCGATGGAACGGGCGTAGGCGATTTGCTGACCCAGGTGCTGCGCGATGTGCTGAACGATGTAGAGCAGGACTCCACGTTCGGTAATCTTCCCTCCGTTCCAGTCCAGGGTCTTTTCCAGGTCCGAGTCGGGCATGGCGCGGATGGCCGCCTTGGCATGCGCGTAGGAAGCCTTGAGCGTGGCGATAATTTTTGCTTTGTCGGTGGTGGACTGCTCCAGGGTTTTGGTATCGACCCCCGCCGGCGTGGGAGTGCCGACGAGTTTGTAGAGGTTGTAGTTGGCAGCGCTGGCGTGCAGGAAAACTTCGGCAATGGTGCGAACATCCGCGGAAGGACGCCATGTGTATTTATCAGCGGGGATGGCTTCGGCAAGGCGAACGAATTCACTTTCCTGAATCATGACCTCGGCCATGACTTCCGCTCGGTATCCGGTGACCCCGGGAGTTCCGTCCCGATACGGATACACTTGGGCTGAGACCCGAAATGCGGTCGTGGTTATCAGGATGAAGATGAAGCAGAGAGCGGAGAGCGTTCGCAGCATGGGACCTCCACTTTTTGTGGTCACCGTTGACTGAATTCGCGCGATTATACCCCAGTTCCTACAACCGAATTTGCCCGCCGTTTCCGCACTCGACGACTCCTCTCAGCACGAGTCTCAGCGTTAAGTGGCACAAAATCCCCGAAGCGCTCATCTTCCGATCAGTTTCGAACGCTTCAGATATGAACTGAATCGAAAGAAGTCGAAATTTGAGCGTTATGGCCTGATCTATAAAAGGGGATGTCAAGCACATTTTTCTCCCTCCGCCGGAGGCGCGGGTTTAGTTCGCGACATCCAGCCACTCTGAGCATCGAAGACGCTCGTGTG
>PMUM01000419.1 GCA_003166855.1 Acidobacteriaceae bacterium
CCGCACCTTCATGCTGCACCGAAGTGACGTCATCAAGTTTGTGCAGACGTTGTTCCCAGTCGGAGGGAGGATTCTCGAACTGCGCTTCAATCACGTTCGATCCCGGCACGCTCGCCTTGAGCGCCGCCGGTGCGTCGAGCGCCACCAGCTTGCCGTGATCGACAATGGCAATGCGGTCGCACAAACGGTCAGCTTCATCCATGTAATGCGTAGTGATCAGAATGGTGAGCTGGCGATGCTCTTTAATGTTGCCCAGCATTTCCCATACGGCGACGCGAGACACGGGATCGAGCCCAGTCGTCGGCTCATCAAGAAAGAAGATGCGGGGATGGTGCACCAAGCCACGCGCAATCTCGAGCCGCCGCCGCATACCGCCAGAGAGTGTCTTGGTGGCCGCGTCGCGCCATTTGGTCAGATCGACCAACGCCAGAAGTTCCTCAATCGATTTCTTGCGCTCTTTCGCGGGAACGTCGTAGAGCTTGGCGTAAATGTTCATATTCTCCTCGACCGTGAGGTCGAGGTCGCTGGTCAACGCCTGCGGAATCACGCCGATCATGCGCCGCGCCGCATTCGGCTCTTTGGCGACGTCGTGCCCGCCGATGCGCGCCTTCCCCGAAGTGATCGGGATCAGCGTGGTCATCATGCGGATCAGCGTCGACTTCCCTGCCCCGTTCGGGCCGAGGAGGCCGAAGATCTCACCCTCGATCACCTTGAAAGAAACATCATCCACGGCGGTGAAGTCTCCGTACTTTTTGACGATGTGGTCGACCTCAATGGCAGCGGGTGCGGCGGGATCGTAGACCGGCTTCTCCATCGTAAGGGGTGGACTGGGAGGAACTGCCGCGTCGTTCGGCTGTGGAGTGAAATCCGCCATCATCGTTGCTCCGCGGTTGCGGCGTTCTGTGTACTGCCAGCCTTCAATTGCTCCGGCGACACCAGCACTTCGGCCGTGATGCCGGGCACGAATGCGCCCTTGGGATTCTCCATGCGCACCTTCAACACGATGGTCTTGATGTCGCGCTTGCGGCGGCTCACATCGCGCTGCGTGGCGAAGTCGCCTTCCACCCCTTTGAAGAACACTTTGCCACTCATGACGGTCCCACCCGGCAAGCGCACGCGAACCACGTCGCCATACCCGATATGGTCGGCGTAGGTCTCCGGGATCGCAGCCCGCGCCCATGTATCGCTCAAGTCGACGATGGTGACGATGGGCGCGCCGATGTTGACTACTTCTCCCTGGCGCGCGGCGCGTACCGAAACCGTTCCGCTCACGGGTGCGTACACGTTGGTATAACCCAGGCGCACGGCGGCCTGATTCTTCTGCGCGATTGCGCTCTTCACATCCGCCTCGGTGGAAGCGACTGTGCTCTTCGCCGCGTTAGCCTGCTGTGTTCGTGCAATGGCTGCGTCCAGATCAGCCTCCGCGGCCCGGACCAGTTCCTGCTGCGCTTGTGCGGTCGCCTGGGCCGCCTGCAGATTGGTCTCGGCCTGCACGCGCTCCTGATCCGAGGTGATTCCCGCCTTGGCCAGTTCGATGGCGCGGCGGCTGTCGCTCGCGGTCCGGTCCAGGGCGGCCTTCGCCTGAAGCAGTTGTGCCTTGGCTGACGAAAGCTTGGCCTGTGCGTTGGCCACGTCGCTTGAAGTGGAGCCCGCCGTCGATTTTTCGGTGTGCTGCATCTCAGCCACCTTGTTTTGCAGGCTGGAGATCGTCGCTGTGGCCGCGGCTTCTTGTGCTTGCAGTTCCGAGGGATCGAGCACGGCGATCAGGTCCCCGGCCTTCACCGGAGTGCCTTCATCCACGAGTAATTTCTGGATGCGGCCACTAACCTGCGCACTCACGATCACCTGATTGGCATCGACGGTGCCGATCAGCACCAGGTCGCGCGAGTGGTCGGTGGAAAAGTAGTAGTAAGTCGCGGCAATCGCGAAGATGATTCCGAGAAGGATGAAAAACTTGTTACGCGCGCTCATGAGCGTGCTCCTTGCGTGGCGTTCTGTTTGGGGCGGAACAACGCGGCCGAAATAAAATCCAGCACGGCGACGCGCCGCTCCGCGATCCGTGCCGGGGTCATGGGATTGAACCCGACAATCTTCTCCATCATGGGCGCGCTGCTGAAATAGAACACGATCATCGCGACCATGGAGGGTACAAAATGCGCGGGGTTCACAGGGCGAAACTCGCCGTCGGCGGTTCCCTTGCGGATCAACTCGCCGACCCGGGCGAAGATGGGCTGAATGTAGTTCTTGATCACTTTGTCGATGTGCTGCGACTCGCCCTCGCGGGCCCGCATCATCTCGCGCTGCATCAACCGGGGATAGAGTTGGTTCGAGGCGATGAAATCGAAGTAGGCGCCGACATAGGCCATCATCTTCTCGCGGGGCGGCAGGTCGCCGTCGAGCACGCGGAATACCGCGGTCTTCAGGCCGGAGAACGCATCATCGAGTACCGCCCCGTAGAGCGTTTCTTTATCTTTGAAGTAGTAATACAGCAAAGCCTTGTTGACTCGGGCCTCGCGGGCAATGGCGTCGGTGCGGGCGCCGTCTATGCCGTGCTCAGCGAACTCCTGCGCGGCGGCCTGCAGAATGGCCGCCCGGCTCTCCTCGGGCTGGCCGCGGGAGCCCATGCGATGGTGTAGAACGTGACGGTGATGGAAGAGACGAGCCATTAATTAACCAGTTAGTTAGATTATACATCTTGGGGCAAGATGCACAACTTCTTTGTGGCACGCTGCCCTTGGACCTCTTATCAAAGGCGTCATCCCGAAGCGCGGCGCTGTTCAGCCGCGCGAGGGATCTTGCGCGGGATCTTCTCGACACGAATTGCGGGTCGGCAGCGAGATCCTTCGCTCCGCCTGAAAACCGGCTACGCTCAGGATGACGCCCCAGAGAAGCTCTTCGTGTTCTAATAACCGTTCGCTCTCATGATGCCCACGAGGATCTCCCGATGAAACGCCTGACGCTGTTATCTGCAGTGCTGTGCATAATTTCTTGCTTCTCGATCTCCGCATTAGCTCAGAACCTGCAAAAGCCGGACCGTCAGGTCGCGGTCACGATTGACGACCTTCCTGCCGGAATGGCCGACCGCTTACCCGCGGCCGACATCACCGCAATGACCACGAAATTGCTGAGCACGCTGCGCGATCAGAAGATCCCCGTCGTCGGCTTCGTCAATGAGAAGAAGCTCTACAAGACGGGTGAAGTCGATGAGCGCATCAAGGCCTTGCAGACGTGGCTCGACTACGGTTTTGAGCTGGGGAATCACACGTTTAGTCACGCGTCGTTGAATCAGGTTGGATTGAAGGCCTGGGAAGACGAGGTGATCCAGGGCGAGAGCGTGACCCGCATGCTGCTCGCGCAGCGCAAGATGAAGTTGCGTTACTTTCGCCATCCGTATCTTGATACCGGACGTGATCTGCAGACGCGGCGTGAAGCGGAGGCGTTTCTGGTTGGGCGCGGGTACCGCATTGCTCCGATCACGCTCGACGGATGGGACTGGATGTTCGCCGGACTCTACGAAGACGCCAAGAAGCGCAACGACACGGCTCTACAGCAGCAGATCGTGAAAGACTATCTCGCTTATCACGACGCGGTGTTCGCGTACTCAGAGCAACTGTCGGCCAAAGTTGTTGGCTACGAGCCGAAGCAGATCCTGCTGCTGCATGCTAGCAATCTGGAGGCCGACCACATCGGCGAGTTGCTCGACGTTCTACGCAAGCGGGGATATCGCTTCATCCCGCTGGAAGACGCGCTCGCCGATCCGGCCTACAGCCTGCCCGACACCTACGTCGGAGAGGAAGGCACGGGCTGGATCGATCACTGGGCGATTACGCAGGGCAAGATCCCGCAGGGCGCTCCAGCGTTTCCGCAGTGGGTGATTGAGCGGACGAAGCAGTTGCACCTGTCGACCGGTCAAGTGTCGGCGGAGCCCGCTCCGTAAGCCGATGGTTATCGGCCTGCCGGTTCCCCGAGAACCGATTCCACCGTCTCAAGCTCTTTGCGCGCAGCCTCGGCGCGAGGGCCGGGCGGTTCCTCCTTCAGGAATAACTCCAGCTCCGCGATCGCGTTCGCCCCTTGCCGTTTCTTCTCAAATGCCCGCGCCGCGACGCGATGCACAAAGGCGTGCGACTTCTCCAGTGCATGCGCCTTGCGGCTGGTCGCGATCGCTTCGTCGAAGCGCTGGTCCATGAACTCCGCATAGGAGAGCAGGATCAGCGTCATGGGGTCGGCAGGATCGAATGCGGAAGCCTTGTCCAGCTCGGTTTCCGCGGCTGGAAAATCCCCGTCGGCAATATGCATTCTGCCCAGGTTCACATAAGCCAACGCAAAGTGATCGTTCACACGGATCGCCTTCTGCAGTGCTTCGACCTCTCGCCCATGGTCTCCCAGGTGCGAATAGATCACGCCCAGATTGTTGTAAGCAACCGCGTACGCAGGATCAATCGTGATCGCTTTATTGAGTTCGTGGATCGCCTGCTCCCATTTCTGCTTTCCGGCTAGCTCGTTCGCCTTGTCGAGTTCTTTGCGGGCGCGGCTAGGCACGCTGAGATCCGCGGCCGAGACGAGAGCATTCCCGAACATCCCTTCATTGCGGATGATCTCCTTCGGCCGCGTCACTTGCACTTCGAACTCGTCCGGACCATCCGACATCACATCGATGTCCCCGGCATCGGCATTCGCAACATGATCGCCAGACACGGTCAAGCGGTAATGGCCTTCTGGCAGGTTGAAGAAGTCAACCTCGCACTGATCATTCGTATCGCCCACTGCCATGGGACCACCGCGTCCCGCCAACGTGACGTGAGCCGACAGCTCGCAAACACCGTTCCCGAACGCAACCCGCACTCGCACCCGGCGGACCATCTTCCCGGCGTCGAGTTGCGCCGCAGCCGAAGCCACAACCAAAAGCAAGACAGCACATAGGCGACTCTTCATGGCAGACTCCAGAGCCGCTGTCAGGAACCTGTTCGTTGCCTGTCACCGGAAAGCACGAAGGCTCGTGTGACAACTTGGGAGTGAGACGCGAGTGCGGAAGATTCGGTAGCGACAGATCGCGATGTGCGTACAAAGTTTGTGCGGATTATTTTTGAGCGCGAAACATCACGCGGCGCAACAAACATGTGAGCGCGGAGTGTTGCGATGTTGAATGAGTTGCCCGAAACAGAACGCAAAATAACAAAGGCCGCTGCAAGAGCGGCCTCGATCGTTATGTTCGGAACAGATCGTTTGTGAGATGCAGACTTTTACATCGCCCCGCCGGCGATCGACGGCACAAGCAGAACTTCGTCGCCTTCCTGGAAAGCGTAGGTTTGTCCGCCGAGGAAGCGGATGTCCTCTTCGTTCACATAAATGTTGAGGAAGCGGCGCACTTGACCTTTGTCATCGCGCAGGTGCGGCTTCAAGTCGGGAAACTTCTCGTCGAGCACGGAGAATAGTTCTCCGAGGTTCGACGCCGCGCAGGTGATCGATCCGACACCTTCAGTGTGGCGTCGGAGTGCAGTCGGGATTTGTACGGTGATCGGCATGTTACGCTCCCACGCCCGCGGCTTCCGCTTCCGCGATGACTCCGGGGACTTCGGAGGGGCTCAGCGTCTTCTGCAGGTAGTGTTCGAACTCCGTCAGCTTCGGAGCGATCGGACGCTCAGTCTCGTAGACGCCGGCGAGCACGTCGGTCGTCTTCAGGCCGTTGCCCGTGATGCACAGCACCGTCGTCTCTTCAGGCAGAATGCGGTCCTGACGATACAGCTTGCCCGCTGTGCCGACGGTTACACCGCCTGCGGTTTCGGTGAAGACGCCTTCGGTTTCCGCCAGCAGTTTGATGGAATTGATCACTTCGGGATCGCTGATGTCTTCGCTCCATCCGCCGCTGCCTTTGATCACTTTGATCGCGTAGTGTCCGTCAGCAGGATTGCCGATGGCCAGCGAGCGCGCGATGGTCGCCGGCTTCTGCGGCTCGATCTCTGAGCTTCCGGTCTTCACCGCGGTCGAAATCGGAGAGCATCCCGTGGCTTGCGCTCCAAAGAACTTCACTTCCTTCTCTTCGACCAGCCCCAGCTTAATCAGCTCGTCGAACGCCTTCTTGATCTTCACGATCAGCGACCCGCCGGCCATCGGGCAGACGACGTTGTCGGGCAGCCGCCATCCAAGTTGCTCGGCGATTTCGAATCCGACCGTCTTCGATCCCTCCGCGTAATAAGGACGCAGGTTCACGTTGACGAATCCCCAGCGATGCTCGTCGGCGATCTGCGAGCAGAGACGGTTGACTTGATCGTAGTTGCCCGCGATGCGCACGACTTTCGCGCCAAACACGTTGGTCCCGAGAATCTTCGCAGGCTCGAGATCGGACGGAATAAAGATCCACGCCTTCAGTCCTTCGCGCGCGGCGTGCGCAGCGACGGCGTTG
This sequence comes from Acidobacteriaceae bacterium, assembly GCA_003166855.1. Taxonomy (GTDB): domain Bacteria; phylum Acidobacteriota; class Terriglobia; order Terriglobales; family Acidobacteriaceae; genus Sulfotelmatobacter. The sequence continues at coordinate 6,401 of PMUM01000419.1, forward strand.
GCCAGGTTCCCGGTCGACGAACACGAAACAGTGTCGAAGCCGAAGGCCTTCGCCTGCGAGATCGCGACGGCGACCACGCGGTCTTTGAAGCTCAGCGTGGGCAGACACACGGCGTCGTTCTTGAGGTAGACATTCCCCGCGGCGGCGGCCGTTCCCGTCAACTGCTTCGCCAGTCGTGGAGCCTGCAACAGTGGAGTGAAGCCGACCGGCAGCCGCGGTTCAAACCCTTGGGGGAGGGGCAACAGTTCGGAGTAGCGCCACATGTTCGGCGGCCGCTGGGCGATCCGCTCACGACTGATGGACCCGCGCAGCGCGTCGTAGTCGTAAGCCACTTCCAGGGGGGAGAAACAATCGTCGCAGATGGAGCGGGGCTGGTTTCCCCATGTCCGTCCGCATTCGCGGCACCGCAGTTCGTAGTGAGACATGTTGCTACTCGCTTTCTTGAGAGTTTCAAGGTTTCAGAGGTTTCAAAGTGTCAAGGATCTCGCGCCGTCAGCGGCGACTTTTGGGACCTTGAAACTTTGCCACTTTGAAACTTGCTCTTATGCGAGTAGCCGGGGACGAGCCTCGAAAAAGCGGCCTAAAAAGCAAATGGCCTCTTTTTCCAGGAAATAGGAAAAGAGGCTATCGGAATGCGGGACTAAATATTGCGCGCGTTCCGAATCCCATGTTCCCTGTTTCCAGGAGAGAGTTGGCACCAAGCACCCGGGATATATGATCCCGGATCGGTTGCCGTGGCGTCATAGGGCTCGTCCCTCAGCCACTCTGCATGAAATTCAGGTCCAGCCTTCATTTGACTGAAGACCGAACTTGTTCCCAAGATCGTACAAAATGGCGGGCTTGGCGTCAAGAGGTTTCCTCAGTTGTCCCTTGGTTCGCGGTGGGCCGATGCTGCCGAGACCTCATTTCTGCTTGCCTTCCGCGTCCCTGATCTAGCGAGTCGTTTGGGGGATTGGGCAAGGGAGCTTGGCGGGATCGACGTCTCCGTTTTTTTCGGTACATTTCTCTAAAATATTCATTCTTAACGACTTGCCAAGAAGAGGCCAGCCTGAATCCGCGCAAAATGCTGAGCCGCAAGAACTTACGGGTAAAATATTCCAGAATAAGGAGTTAGCTTGGAGCGGTCGCTCCATATTTTTTCTGTCAGGATTCCTAAAATATTGATTCTGAATGACTTGGATAGTTGGTTCGGACAGGGCCCCGGCAAAATCTTGAGCCGCAAGGACTTACAGGTAAAATACTCCTGAATAAGAACTAGCGTCTGGCCGGAAGCCCGTCAGAGAACCGGCTGGGAGTAACTGGTTGGGAGAGCCCTCGCACATGTAGCGAGGTTGCTCTTTCTGAAATTCTCAGTAAAGGTCATTCGTCACAAGAACTGCGATTTTTGTTGTGGAGGGCTGTGGAAATCCCCGTTTTGAGACGTTTAGATTGGGGGTACGTTCCGGAGTGCACTCCACCCCGTCTGTCGGAATGGACGCTGAAGATGCGAACGAGCGGCGGGAGGACTTTGTCCAGTGGCAGAACTGCCCCCGCTCAAGCCAAAACCGGGCTTAAATGGGCCAGCCCCCAGGTTTCTGTCATTTCTTCCAACTGATCTCGTGATTTTCAAAGTCAAATCCGATTTCTTCCAGGCGCAGACCTCGTACGCTCAACAGACCATCGAAGTCGCGTCCATTATCTCCGTGGTCTGCTACGACGAAGCCGGTCAGTGGCCCAAACTCTTGCTTCCCCAGACGCGTGTCTGGGATTTGTACCGACCGACGTTGAAAATCTCCGTCGAGGTTGGTCGCCTTGGACGTTCTTCCTGCCGGCAGGAAAAGGGGATCCTTGACGCGACTTTGGAATAGCATCAAGGCTGAAGCTGCCGTGTCGACCAGCAACCGTACAGGCCGGTTGTGCAACCGCACTTCCACTATGACAAAGGGTGTGCCGGCTTCGAACGACACTGTGGACTTGGTTCGCTTCGCCGGGCCAAAGCGCAGTTGTTTGGTTTTGTAATCGATGCTGAAACTATTTTTCCCCAAAACGTCCAGACCGACAACGGCGTCAATTCTCCGCCCCAGTCTCTTCTCGATTGAGGAAAGGTCTTGCACAAAGATTGGAAGACCTCCGGCGCGGGCAGGACCAACCTCAATGAAGGGCAGAGTGGCAAGTTCGGTCTGCACAGTCTTGTTGGCCAAATCCATCTTGCCAGCGGTTCGCTTTAGACCAAGAGCGGTTGCAATTCTCTGATCGACCACGCTTGGGTAGGCTCCCGTGTCGATGAGGAAGGACAACTTCTCCAGATTCCCGATCTTCCCTTCCACAACCACTAAGTAATCCCGGTAGAGCTGAATGGGAAGCTCGACGGCATGATTGGAGGTGGGCAGTGTCTCGCCCAGCACGGGGGCTGGATCGGACTGGGCTAGTGAAGGACTACAAAGCAAACTTAGGACCGCTGCCGCAGCGATCAAAAGCCAGAATGGTCTCATACGTCACCTCCGCAAGTGCGTGTGGTGACGCGGACATTGAGCCTTCTAGATCAGGACCTCAAGACACCTCGAGATGCTCTCTGTGTGGGACGCTGGACTCGCAGTTGTTCCCCGCTTACTCTCGCTGCAACAGCAACTTACGTGCTTTGTTCCTGGCGTATTCCGGTGCAGTTGGATAGTTCTGGTGGGGGTGGTAGACTCGCCCGAAGTATTTCAGAGATGTACCCATTGGAAAGTCACAGCCAACTTGGCCCGTACGTTCGCTTTGGGCCGTTCGAACTTGACGTTCGCTCGGGCGAACTGCAACACAACGGGCGCAAGATGCTCCTGAACGAGCAGCCCCTTCAGGTGCTGCTCGCGCTGCTTGAACGGCCTGGTGAGTTAGTCAGTCGCGAGGAATTAGTTCAGCGGCTTTGGCCGGATGGGACGTTCGTCGACTACGAACGTGGTCTGAACAAAGCGGTCAACAAGTTGCGGGAGGTACTGCGAGATTCTGCAGACTCGCCGCGCTTTGTGGAGACGATTCCGCGACGCGGATACCGCTTCATCGCACATCTGGAACCTAGTAATCCGCCCATCCCCGTAGATCCTGTTCCCAAGCCACCACAGGTGCTGACAGGCGAAGGCAAACCTTATCGCTTTGCCGTCGCGGCGGTCCTCGGCGCTTTGCTTCTTCTGATCGCAGTTGGGTTCGGAGTTTACGAGTTGAGCACCGCCCATAGCTCCCCTTTGAACCTGCAAAATATGCGGATCACAAGACTTACCGAGAATGGCAAGGCTAGCGATGTCGCCATCTCACCCGACGGGCGCTATGTGGTTTATGTTCTATCGGAAGGGCAAAAACAGAGCTTGTGGATGCGTCAGGTGGCGGCTGAGAGCGCGGTGCAGATCTTGCCTCCTGACCCGGCGCCCTTATCTAGATTGAGCTTCTCTCCAGACGGCAATTACATCTACTTCCTGCGCAGCGACGGGGGATCTTTCAATTTCGCAAACCTCTACCAGATGCCGGTTCTCGGAGCAACTCCGCGTTTGTTGATTCAAGACATCGATACTCCCATCACCTTCTCCGCCCACGGAGAGAGGGAAGCTTTCATTCGAGGGAATCCCGAAAAAGGCGAATCTTACCTCGTGACTGCCGACAACAACGGCGGCAACGAAAAGGTGCTCGCCACCGAGAACAATCTCCAGTCGTTTGCTTTGGCGAACTTCTCCACCTACTTCGGTTTTGTCGGCCCTGCCTGGTCGCCAGATGGGAAAACGATCGTCGCGTCAGTCAGCGAGGGAATAAGGGGCGGCGTCTTTTCAGTTCTCGCTTTCTCTGTGTCTGACGGCAAAGTACAAAAAATCTACTCAAGCAAAAGCTTCATCGGTCAACTGCGATGGTTGCCAAGCGGCGACGGCCTGCTCATGATCATGGCCGATCCAGTGACGGGATTGAGTGGCCAAATCTGGTATCTGCCCTACCCGCATGGGACAGCGCAAAGGCTCACCAACGATCTAACCAATTACAACCTCTGTTGCCTCGATTTGACGACAAATGCCGACACGATCGCGACAGTTGAGAATAACTATGTCGCCGACCTTTGGCTGGCGCCAGCAGGGGCGACTGATAAGGCGCGGCAGATCACATCGAACGCGGCAATCGTTGACGCGAGTTGGCTGACGGACAACAAGATTGTTCTGCAAAACATCAAAGGCGACCTGTTGACCGTAGACCACGAGGGAGCCAATAACATGTTACTAACTCCCGACGCACACAATGTTCGAGCGATTGCGGCCTGCGGAGATGGCCGGCATATTGTCTACGAGTCTCTTCGCTCGACGGAACACATCTGGGTAATGAACGCGGACGGATCCAATGCGACTCAACTAACCAGCGGAGATGGAGAATCGTTTCCCGATTGTTCTCCAGACGGCAAATGGGTGGCATATCTGGCGTCGGACAAGTCCTTAGGCTTTACGGCGTGGCGCGTCAACATCGATGGCGGAAAGCCCGTCCAATTGACTCATGAATGGGCTTATGGTCCTCGGATTTCTCCGAACGGAAGTCTCGTGTTGTACACCACGCTTGGGCCGAAGGATGAACACGATGTCATCGTGGTGGTTGACGCCGCCTCCGGGCAACGAATGTATTCATGGGACATCCCCGCTGGTATAGACGATGCTCATTGGGCGCAGGATGGGCAGGCCGTGGATTACGTAATCACGCGCGATGCGGTATCCAACTTGTGGAGACAACCGTTGACCGGCGGACCGGCAAAGCAGATCACCGACTTCAAGTCGGGACGCATCTTCCGCTTCGGTTGGTCGCGCGACGGCAAGCAGTTGCTCCTCGTGCGCGGTGACATCAGCAGTGATGTGATCTTGATCAGGAATTTTAAATGATCAGAGTGGCCGCTGTTCTCCGCATGATCCTTACTCCCTACATCGTCCCGTCTGTCCCCGAGTTTTCCAGGACTCATATAGCCGGACTCATTGTCCGGCTTTCTTTTTTGCTATCCGGCTCTTTGCGCGGCAGCGGCTCTGGCAGCTTTCCAAGCATCCCACGATACGTGCCCCGATGCCAGCCAGTTATCGAGGTTGGTTAGAAAGTCTGCCAGTTCGTCAAAATGGGGATGCGTCAGCGGTATCAACCCGCGCTCGGGTTTGAGCGAATACTGAAGGCCAGCATTAGGATCGTCACGGAACGACGCTGACATTAGGCAGCGTAATCGCATCTTGTCGCGAGAAGTGACGTTCCAGCCGTCACTTCCGACACAGACAGAAAAGGCATCAAGGCACCCTTTCTGCGCTGGCAGAGTAGGCTCCGCCGCCTGCAACAGCATACTTTCTAGGCACCCATGACTGCTGGCCCCTATTCTTGGAAAGGGCAGCATAACGACAACGATGTACGGTGTATCGGGTCGCTGAAGTTTCTCAAAAGGGTTATTGGGATGCGCCCAGCCATCCGGGATTTGACCCCGTATATTCAGAAATGAATCGCGGGGGGTTTCATCGTTATCAGCAACCAATACCACCGACCGCAGTCTTGCGCCAGCTATGCCCTTCGCCGCCTTGAGAAAATTTCCGAAACTAGCGTTGCCACTCACGCCTCGGATGTCAAAGCCATTAATACCACGGACTTCACACAGCAATTTGAAAAAAGCGGCGTCACTATCTCCTTCGCCGACAATCAGACGTTCTCCGGTGATTTGGATGTTTTGAGACGGGAGTGGTGACAATCTTCAACTCATCTAACTTCAAAATTTTCCTGCATTGCTGCGTCATAGCTATCACCGGGGATAATAGTCACAATGGGCTGATGACCCTTTTCCTTTTCAAGGCGTATGAGACAGAAGTCCTTCACCCCACGTTGAGCACCTGACATAGCGCCAGACAAGGTTTGCAGGAACTCGTAGCTGTGGGTACTCGCAAATAATTGAACGTCATATCTGTCGCACAGGGTGACGATGGTTCGCAGTAGCTGAGGCATGTTCTTGTAGTAGAAGCCACTTTCAATTTCATCAACCAATATGGCTCCGCCTCGATTCATCACGATAGAGACTACGATGGATATGAATTTTTCAATTCCGCCAGAGAGATCACCAATAGGAATCAACTCATTCATGCCGCTCATGTCAACGTGCATGATTGCTTCACCAGCGACCATTTCAATGGAGATGGCTTCGACTTCGTCGAAAATGGACTTAAGAGCCTCCAGGACCGGGGCGGCTTTTCGCGTTCTATGTAGATTTGAGTAATACTGTGCGTATTCCCGCGCACTTGGAGCGCGCGGCGAGATTAGAACGATGGGGTAAACATCGCCCGCGATATTCATGCGCAGGTTTCCGTCTTTTATTTCCACCGTAGAGCGCGAGACCCGATTCTTGGTGTCCCATTTGAAGACAATGGGATTAATAGAGAAAGCATTTTTCTCTTTGCCATCCCCGAGTGACAGAGTATAGACATCGGTATCCTCGTAGAAAATCTCGACTTCTCGTTTGCCTTCGCTGTTGTCCCAGATCGTTATTGATGCCTTTTGTCGCTGGTCATACTGATAAAAAAGATCACGGAATACCGCCTCATAGTTCTCCTTGATGTTCATTTGCATCGGGCCTTCGCCTAAACCGCGCCAGCGTCGGATACGGAACCAAAGCTCTCCGCTATTTCCGCCAGATAAGAATAGGGCCTCCAACAGAGCCGTCTTACCGACACCGCTCTCACCGACGATAAAATTGAAGCGTTTTAGGCCGGTTTGATCCCACTGCCGAAAACAACGAAAATTCTTGATTGCGAAATGGCTAATCATCAGGTGCCCACTTTTCGACAACGGTTTTTCTAGTAGTTGACTTTTAGCTAAAGGGAATCTCTCGGCGTCAGCCAGTTTACGCCATTTTCATCTTTCCGGTTGTTATACCTGAACGGTGCAAATGGAACGGCTCCACGGCAACGTAAGTTCCGTTTGAAAAACCTGTGGACAGCTGGGACGTTCCCTCGGTCTTTCGGTTACTTCAATAACCAACCCTTGGAGCCATTTCAATGCAATCCAAACCGTGTTTAACTAGCAGTCATCGGCCACTTCCGCAACTGGATAGGCAGCCGATCCGCTTCTGGCTCGAACGGCGAAATCCGGACGGCCAGACTTACAAGGACGCACCAGGAACACGATTTCTCTCATAGGAATCAGGAACCCGATGCCGAGAACCCGCCTTTACGTGGAATGTCCAAGCTGCCGCATGCAGTACCTGGTGAAGGAATTCAGCCTCACCTACAGCAATGGAGCCTACATCGAGGACGTTGCCGGTTCGCCGGAATGGCAACGGCTGATTTGTCCTTGCCAGCCTCGGAATCCGTATCAGTTCAAATTGAAAGAGAAAGCCCGGGTCCACGTTTTTAACGAGCCCGAGAGCGAGCAAACCCACTTCTCGCTGAAAGCCATCAAGCCGGCAACATCTGTCTCCGCCCACGCACACTCATAGGCGAAGGCGCACCGGGGGAGTGAACGCTCTCCCTGCTTCGTGCTTTCGAGGAAAGCCGGGGACAACCAGGGCCTTTCTACGCCGCCCCAACCGTCTTTTTCCACAGCTTTCCACAGCAAAAATCCCAGTTCGTGTGACGAACAACCTTTACTGAGGATTTCAGAAAGAGCAAGCTCGCTACATGCGTGAGAACTCTTCCATCCAGTTCCCGACGACCGATCCCCTCAACCGCCTTCAGCCCAAAGCTAAGTCCTTATTCCAGAATATTTTAGCTGTAAGTCCTTATGATGCAATATTTTACGCGGACTCAGGTCGATACTCCATCCCCAAGTTCTTAAGAATGAATATTTTACGAACAGGCACAAAAAAATGTGGGGACAAGCGCAGACGGGGCGAGTGGAGTGTGAAAGCGGTTGCGCACTCCGGACAGGAAATGTGCCTGAGCGCCCTCGGCGAAAGACCGCTAAGTCAATTCCAGGCAACGAAACCCTTCGGCTCGAGGAATGGCCTTCGACTTGCGGGCAAAAAGAACAATGTCTATTATACTACTAGGCATTGGGAAGCCTTCCACCCGTGCGTGACCCGCAACTCGACGTTTTGATCATTGGCGGCGGTTTCAGCGGGACGATGCTCGCGGTGCACCTGCTGTGTCATACAGCTTTGTCCGTTGCCGTCGTCGACCGCGGGACCTTGCCCGGGCGAGGCCTCGCTTACGGCAGCCCGCATCGATTTCACCTTCTCAATGTGCCCGCCGGGGAGATGAGCGCATGGCCCGATGTCCCCGACGATTTTCTACGCTGGGCGAGAACCCACTACGACGCTTCGTTGCAGGCGCGCAGTTTTCCGCCACGGTCCGTTTACGGCGATTACCTGGGCAGCTTGCTGGAATCGACTCTGGATGAGTTTGGCCGGGAGCGTTTTCAGTGGATTCGGGACGAGGCGCGTTCGCTCCATCGGCGGAGAGGCAGGCTCGCGGTGCAAACCAACGCAGGCGCCGAACTGCGCGCAAGCGTCGTTGTGCTGGCGACGGGGAATTTCCCACCCGCGAATCCCAGACTGCCCGGGCTCACATCTTCCGCCTCGTCGTATTTTCAGTTTTCCTCGGCCGAGGATGCGCTGGAAAACCTGCCAGCGACCGGCAGCGTTTTGCTGCTTGGTTCAGGACTCACCAGCGTCGACCTGATCATGGCACTCAAGTCGAAAGGCTTCCGGGGAGTGCCCCATGTCCTTTCGCACCAGGGACTGTTTCCGCGCCCACGTCGCCAACAACGTCCGGACGAGCCGTGGCCGATATTTTGGAATCAAACCTCGCCTCGAACGGTGCGCGGTTTGCTGCGGTTGATCCGCAGCCAGGTGAAGGCAGCTGCCGACAAAGGCATCAACTGGCGGGCTGTGATTGACAGCCTTCGGCCGGTGACGCAGGAGATGTGGCGCTCTTTGCCGATTGACGAACAGAGACGATTTTTGCGCCATGTCCGTGCCTATTGGGACGTGCATCGTCACCGGGTCGCACCGGAAATTGCTGACTTGCTTGACGACATGCAGAGCGACGGCCTCGTCCGCTTGCATAAAGGAAGAGTCACCCAGTATTCCGAAAATCACGGCGGCGCCGATCTCCACTATTGGGATCGTGAAAGCCGAACTGTAAACACGCTACACGTGGATCGGGTGATCAATTGCTCCGGCTCGGAAACCGATTGCCGGCGCATCGATGAATCATTCATTACCAGCCTGGTTGTGCAGGGATTAGCACGGCCCGACCGTCTCTTTCTCGGAATCGATGTCAACGAGCACGGGGCACTGATGAACTACAGAGGAATGCCTTCGCATCGGCTGTACGCGATCGGGCCGGTCCGCAAAGGCTGCTTCTGGGAAACCACGGCTGTGGTTGAAATTCGTGTCCAGGCAGCCACTTTGGCAGAACATTTAGCGGAAGTGTTCCGCCGTAACAACTTCAGGCCTGGCGTCGTTCTCAAGACCGCTTAGTGGCAAGCCCGAATTCTGTGACGCTAATCCATCGCCCTGGATAATGTCTAGTACGCCAATGGACTATATGGTATATTTGCCGAAGCGTGGTTGGGATACGACTTGGGTAGTAGTGGTCACCTGTGGCCGTGGAGGGTTCTGTGATCTCTTTCATTGAGAAGACATGATTCTTGTGGTGGATCGTAGCGACCTTGATGATCTTGCGTTGGTTTCACCTGTTCTCGTCCAGCGCCGAGAGCGGCGGCGATGCAGCCGCTTCTGACGAGGAGCAAGCTACAGCCATTGCTTCGGGCCCGCGTCCCTCCGGAAGGGCGTGGCGCCCTCCGTTTGCCGTCTAGCGGTTCGCGTCGACTGGTCGGGGGCCCACCCGTCAACTCACTTCTCACAACGAACCATTCACTTCGTGGCTTCGGCCCATTCCTGCTCACCGCGATGGATCAGGGCTTCGCGGTCTTCTGGAAGAATCCACCGCTGCTTCACCAAGTCATCTACGGCGCTCTTGTAACGCGTCAAGTAGTCTTCGGGGCTTGAGTAGCGCTCTGCGATGGACTTGCGCGGGTCGGCCGTCTTCTGACGTTCCGCGGCCGTTTTTGGAAATGCGATGTAGGAGGCTTCGAAAGCGACCCGCTGGTCGGGAGCGCCAATGGCAGGGTCACGAAGATTCCAGCTCGCGTACGTCGCCAGAGGGATAGTGATCTCCGGCAAGCGCACGCCATCGCGTTCGTTGCCGTCGGCATCCACCTGTGGAACAAGCACTGGGAAAGGCTCACCCACCTTCGGCGGCTGCATGGTGAGAACTCCGTCGCGCCAGTTCGGGCCGAAATCGAGGCGCGATCCTTCGTTCGCTTCGTGCGGTTGGTTCACACCTGGGATCTTGGGGAATGCATACGCGAGCAGCGGAACGAGGGTGCCGTCGGCGATTTTAGGATAGCTGCTCGGCGGAGGCAGGGTGTTGCTGCGCACCCACGCGTCCATGTTCGCGATCATGGAGCGCCAGAAATATTTGATCGCAAGCGGCGACTGCGGCTGCTGCCCCAGCAGGTCTCCTTTGCCCTGTTCTGGAGGGAACGGCCCAGGGAAATGCTGCAGTCCGGTGAAGTGATAGATGCGGACGTTATCGGCGATGGGCGCCTCTTGTTTCCCATCAGCGCTGGTGTGAATCAAAGCGGCCGCGCGACCCCAGTATTCGTAGGACGTGTTGGAGAAGAAGATCTTAGGGACGACCTTGTCGGCGGTGGCGCGATCGAGCAGGCCTGCCGTCTCTCCGGTGAGGGGATCCTTTTCCGGTAGATCGGTGAACGGAAAGATATCCGTGGGAAAGAAAACTGAAGAGGTGGGTTGCGCGTCGCGCGAAGGCTGCGCGAAGCGGTAGTTGAAGCTGCCACGGCCCGCTCCGGCGACGTGGGCGAGAACACCGTCGAGAGCGATGCGTCCGTCTTCGTCGGCGTTGAAACCCTGGTAGAGGAAGTCGCGCAGGAAGCGTCCATTCTGCGAGATGCCCTCGCCGTAGACGCGCGCCACGGGAGTGACCGCGTCGGGCGTGTGCTTGGCGTAAGAGGCGAAGTCGCGGATGGCCGCGAATCCGCCGCCGGCTACGACTGGGTCGGCGACGGCGTAGACGTATTCATAGATCTTGCCGGGCTGAAAGCCGCCGTTCAGGTGGATATGGCGGTCGCTTGGGGTGAGTTTGCCATCGACGGTGTGCGCGAACTGCCACTCGGCGCGTGGAATCAGGGTACGCACAGCCTCGCGGGAATTCCGCACGGTCAGCACATTACCAGGATCATCAGGAGCTGCGACCGAATATTCGGTCCCGCCGATGCTGCCCATGATGAGATGTCCCAAGGGAATTTCCTGCATCGGCTGCGAGGGCATGAGATCGCCGCGCAGCAGGCCAGTGATGGTCTTGCCATTATCTTTCGCGACCGGGGCAAAGAAGCGCAGCGCACCCGGGCCATCGGCATCCCACTGCCATCCGAGGCTCACGACCGTGAAACCATTGCGCAATAACCAGGCGTCGCCTGCATCGCCTGCGAGATCCTGATCTCCGCCGTCGACGAGAGAGAGAATCCGTGCGCGCCCACGATTGGGAACTTCGAGAAGCATCGACCCGTTGCCCTTGTGTGCGTCTTTGGGACGGATGGCGACGAAGTCGGACGAGAACTCGATCTCGCCGTTTTTCAAGTTCACTGCATTGCTGAGGTCGACGATGCGCTGGTTGTGCTGGTTAGCAATGGGCAGCGAGAAAAACACGCGGCCGGTGATGCGCTCGTAGGCTCCGGCATCGCCGAAGGGCTTGCCGCCGAGCACGTCCGCGCGGGAAGCGATCTCGACGCGAAGGACGCGCGCGTGGAGCTGTGGCACAGCGAGTGACAGCAGCAGGAAAATGGAGGAAACGATGGCGCGAAGTCGCATGCGCGGAAGGATAGCATGCGGCGCCGTACCCGTTCTGCGGCTGCTGCGGTGTACAATTCCTGCCACTCGCCCTGTCCAGGAAATCTGGTCGAATAGACCCTTTGTGGAATGGAGACTATGAAGCGATTTTCCCGGATGTTCGCCAACGTGATTCTTAGTTCCGCCGTAGTCGTTGTTATTCCATTTGCCGCAACTTCTTCCGCGCAACAAGCGGAGCCCTCCAAAACCCCTGCTGCCAAGAAACCGGCGGCCGCTGTGTCGTCCGAAAAGCCGGCGGAGCCCGCGATCAAGCCTGAAGCGCCCCCGGAACAACGGCCAGCGCCTCGTGAAGGTTCGGGCGACAAGGAGAAAGACAAGGAAGAGCATTACGACATGACGGAAGCGGCGCCGGTGGTGACGCATCATCAGATGACCGTCGACGGGAAGCTGCTGAAGTACACGGCAACGACCGGGCGGCTGCCCATCAAGCGGGGCGACGGGCGGATTGAGGCGCAGATGTTCTACGTCGCTTATACGCTCGACGGACAGGACGCGGCCAAGCGACCGCTGACGTTCGCCTTCAACGGGGGGCCGGGATCGGCCTCCATCTGGCTGCACATGGGCGCGCTGGGGCCGCGCAAAGTTGTGCTGCAGCCCGATGGCTTTATGCCTCCGGCGCCGTATCGCATGGAGGACAACGCGTCCACGTTGCTCGACAAAAGCGACCTGGTGCTCATCGACGCGATTGGCACGGGGTTCAGCCGGGCTGCTGACACCGAACTGTTCAAGAAGTTTTGGGGAGTCAAGGGAGACATTGAGGCGTTCAGCGAATTCATACGGCTCTACATCACGCGGAACGAGCGCTGGACTTCGCCGCTGTTCCTGTTCGGAGAAAGTTATGGCACGACGCGTTCCGCGGGGATCGCCGGGTATCTCGCGGACCGCGGCATTTCGTTCAACGGCATCACTCTGCTCTCGACGGTGTTGAACTTCGAGACACTCGAGGACAACAATACCAACGATCAGCCTTATGTTTTTCTGATTCCGTCGTTCACCATGATTGCGGGCTACCACCACAAGTTGGCGCCGGATCTAGCGCAGGACATGAACAAGGCGCGGCAGGAATCGGAACAGTGGGCTTCGACCGAGTACACGGAGGCGCTGGCGAAGGGAGACTCTCTCACTCCGCAGGAGCGTCAGAAAATCATCGACCAACTGGCGCGCTTTACTGGCTTGAGTAAAGAGGTGATCGACGAGGCCAACCTACGCATCAACGTTCAGAAGTTCACGCACTACCTTCTGATTGATCAGAAACTGCGCATCGGCCGGCTCGACGGACGCTATACCGGTCCCGATCCGAACGGATTGCTCGATACTCCGTTTTATGATCCGACGGGCTCGGCCACGCAACCGCCATTCACTTCGGTGTTCAACAATTACCTGCGCACTGAACTGGGATACAAGGTTGACATGCCTTATAACGTGAGGGCTCCGCGAGGCCCAAACGACACCTGGGATTGGGGATCGGCAATCCAGGGATTTCCTGACACGGCTTCGGCGATGCGGCAGGCGATCGTGAAGAATCCGTATTTGAAGATCCTGGTGATGGAAGGCTACTACGATCTGGCGACGCCGTATTACGCGGCGAACTACACGGTGGATCATCTCAATCTGCCGCAGAAATATCGCGACAACATTTCGTTTGCAACTTACGATTCGGGACACATGGTGTACTTGCCGACGGAGGGCCTGAAGAAGATGAAGACGGATCAGGCTGCGTTTATGGGGAAGGCGAATCCTTAACCACAGAGGACACTGAGGACACAGAGTTTCTCGATTACATAGGGGCATCATGAAAAAGACACATCTGTTGTTCGTATCTTCCCTCCTCGTTTCCAGTGTTATGGCATTCGGGGATGATTCCTGCGAGAAGCTGGCAGGCGCAAAGATTCCCGGCGTGACGATCACGCTCGCCCAAACGGTGGCAGCGGGGACGTTCGTTGGTCCGCCCGCGCCCTTCAGTGGGATGGATATGTCCGCGTTCTACAAGGGTTTGCCGGCGTTCTGCCGCGTGGTGGCGGAGGCGATGCCGACTGCAGACTCTGACATCAAGCTCGNNGCGCTACCGGCATCGGGATGGAATGGCAAGCTGCAAGGCATTGGGAACGGCGGATTCGCGGGGCTGATCGATTACGTGCAAATCGGGTCGGCCATGAGCAAGGGATACGCGGCGACCGCGACCGACACGGGACATATGGGATCGCCCGTCGATGCGGCGTGGGCGCTGGGGCATCCGGAGAAGGTCGCAGACTTCGGACATCGCGGAATCCATGAGATGACGCGCGTCGCCAAAGAGTTGGTGCACGCGTTCTATGGAAAGGCTGCGCAGCACTCTTACTTTGCGGGATGCTCCGACGGCGGGCGCGAGGCGCTGATGGAGGCGC
>PMUM01000375.1 GCA_003166855.1 Acidobacteriaceae bacterium
TTGCACCACGGGCTGCTAGGGCGAGTATGGCGGGGTCAATTTCCACCGCATCGACCAGAGAGCTGTTGTGTCGGAGAGCCGCCGCGACGTCGTTACCGGTTCCAGACCCTACGATCAGCACGCTCGGCGAAGCGTCCACGAAACGAAAGGGCACGTTGTAGGGATTCTCATCCTCTGCCTCCTTCAGTAACTTTGGATGCCGAGCTAAGAAGGCTGCCGACAGATTGACAATTGCCTGATAACCGGTGTGGTTGACCTTGAGCCCGCCCTGGACGAAGTCGCCATTCTGGGCGTAGCTGCGGGAATACTCGATTTGCTGGTAGGGCGTCCAAATGCTGTAGTGGTCGCGACCGGCGGGATCGTAGAGCAGCAAGATGGTGGGGAGCAGTAGACTCAGCAGAAGCGCCCGATCCTTGGGAGTAGCCTGCAGTAGAGCGAATCCTGCCAGAACAACTCCCAACCAGACCCAAGGCTGGAGCATCATCCAGCTCAATACAAAAAAAACCAAGATTCCCAAGAGGCTGCCAAAGAGATTCCATGAATAGCCCGCTAGGGGTCTTGCGGCGAGGTTCATCTGCCGACCAACAACCTGTCCCAGCGGAACGAAAATCCAGACCAGCAACAAGAACAAGATTGTCGTCAATAGAACTACAGAAAGGAAGTTGGCCCAGTTCCACAGCCCGGCGGTCGTCCAGAGTTCTAAATCAGCGGCGGCACCCAGTCCCTGAGAAATACCTTCCAGAGCCCTGGCGCTATGCCACGGCAACCTGACCACTAGCAGCAATCCCAAGAGCGCCTTCACGCTAGCCGGCCAGCGAATCGCCCGGCGTGCCAACGCACAGCCTAAACCAAAACCAACGAAGCACAGCAGTAACGCCAGATTCTTGAAATATGCAAAGACACGAATTTCGACCGCGATCCACCGAATAAACGCAAGCTCTCCAAACAACGTGACGAAGCTGGCGATGAGGAGTTGATACGGACTCCAAACAGATGGTTCGTTTGCCGCCTCGAGAAATGGATGCCCTCGACGTTTAGCAATTGCTGACAATATTCGCGCCACTGCCAAGATCGCGGCTGACAGCACAAAAAGCAAGGTTCGAGATCTCATTTTGCCAAGGAAGAAAAACCTCTAATCGATTAGACAGGACAGCCTTGAAGAGTATATTCGACGCTTGGGACTGGATCATGCGCGGCGTCTTAGAACAGAAGCGCAAGGAACCAGCATGGCTCAATCTCCCGGTAATGATGAAACTGACGCTCAGCACCCCGCATCGCGCACTGAAGAACCTTGCCAGAGGATGACCTGTCCCTCAGAAACTGGTCCATTGAAAATGTGACTTCTCCAAATTTACGATGACCCGCCCAGGGTCAGAGGAGGAGGCTTGCGTAAGAGTCGATTCAGCGAAGAACAGATCATCGCCGTGCTGAAGGAGTCGGAAGCCGGGGTGGAAACCGGGGAACTGTGCCGTCGGCACGGGATCACGCGGGCGTGTTCTTACCGGTGGAAGAGTAAGTTCGGAGGGATGGGAGTAAGCGAGGCGAAGCGACTGCGCGCGTTGGAGGAGGAAAACCGGCAGACTAAAGCACATCGTGGCCGAACAGGCGGTGGACATTCGGGCATTGAAGGAGGTAGCGGCACAAAAGTGGTGCGCCCGCAGACGCGGCGAGAGGCAGTGCTGGTGGCCTAGTGCGAGAACAAAACCGGGAACAGTTAGGACGAATAGCAGACGAATCAAACAGCGTGGCATCAAATTCTCACCTGACGTTCTGCGTTGTAAACGCCACCCGGCGGGTAGCCCACTCAAGCCGGGTTTTGGCTTGAGTGGGGATGTTCATCCGTCACAGACACGGCCCCGGCTGACAAACTAGATTTTCCTAATGCCATGGGGACTAACGCGTTTTCACTACAGCGGGCAGAGTCATTTCGTCACGTTCTGTTGCTACCACCGCCCCATTCGACTCCTTCGCTGCGCTCAGTCGCTCAGGTCAGGCTCCGCTTGCTGACCACCGACGAAAGCCGTCGAATCTTCGAGTCAGCTTTGGAGCGGGTACGGTGCAGCTTCAGGCTTCAGGTTTATGGGTACGTAGTCATGCCGGAGCATGTTCATCTGCTGCTAGCGAACCGCAGCGGGATGCGTCCGGCGATAGAACTGCCCCACTCAAGCCAGAAGACGGCTTGAATGGGCCACCCCTCGGTTATCTCATCAACGAGGATTATCGACTTGTCTTGGTCCGCATCCGCTCGTAGCGGAGCCCGACCGATCCATTCGAGTAGGACTTGCACTCGATCAACTTGAAGTTGCGTTGCGGGAACTTGGCCGGGAAGGCGGGGATGCCATCGCCTAAGAGAACGGGACCAAGGCCGAGGAAGATTTCGTCCACCAAATCCTCTTGCAGGAAACTGCGGCACAACTCGCCCCCGCCGCCCAGGTAGATGTCTTTGCCGTTGCGGCGTTTTAGCTTTCTTACGAAGGCCGTCAGAGATCCGTTCACCACTTCGAATCCGTCGCGTTTGCCCGGCTTCCAACGTCGCGAGAATACGTAGGTGGACATGCCCGGCATGTCCGGGATCTCGCCACTCTTGCGCATTTCCGCCGTGGCAGCGGCGGTCTTGCGGCCCATGATGGTGGTGTCGATCTTGGCGAAGAAGTCGGCCATGACCGCTTCGCCTTCTTTGTCGATCACCAGATAATCGATGGCGCCGTTGCGGCGCGCAATATAGCCGTCGATGCTGATTCCGAATCCCAGGATGACTTTCCGTGGCATGCCGAGATTGTAATTTGGACTGTTGATTTACCGTCAAGGGGAAACGAACAGGATCGGCACGCGCGGAGGGGTGGGCGTCCAAGTAACAACGCTCTCCGGACTATGGGCCGCCCACGTGGAATCATGAGATCGTTCTCGCTAAACCCTTAGCGATCCACGGAACGCCCTACCGGCATAGTAAGATTCCGCGCCGTTGTGATACAGGAAAACAGTGTCGAAGCGGCGATCACAAAAGAGGGCGCCGCCGAGTTTTCTGATGTTGGACGGTGTTTTCACCCAGCTCGAGGTTTTCGTGTCGAAAGTTCCAAGTTTCTGCAACTCACGATATTGTTCTTCCGTCAAAAGCTCAATGCCCATGGCTGCTGCCATACCCATAGCGTTATCTCTTGGTTTATTCTCTTTCCTTGAATCCAGCGCTTCAGGGTCATAGCAAACGCTTCTGCGCCCGTTAGGACTCTCCGCGGAACAATCGCAAAAGATGTATTCGCCCGTCTTTTTATCGTGACCAACAACATCCGGTTCACCGCCAGTTCTTTCCATTTCATTGAGTGACCACAGGCTTTCGGTATTGGCTTCCAGCTTTGATTGAACTTCAGCCCATACAAGACCTTTATGGCGGTGCATGTTTTTTTCAAAGCGGGCTTTCAATGCTCTGAGTAGTTCAGCACGTTGTCCTGGCGACAACTCCTTTTTTGTGCCAACGCCTGAAACAAAGCCTTTTTCAGTTGCTTCTCTCAAACTGTTGCCTTTTGTACCCCTTGGAGCTTTGGCTATCGGCATTGTTTTGTATCCCTCGATTCAAGACTTTTGAGCCGCCTGAGGCGGCCAGTTGGGGCTTTCGATACCGAACTGCTTGGCGTACTCCGCGTTCAGCCGCTGCCAGCCGCCGAACTTCATCGCCTCCGGGCCGACCATGCGTCCGATGGGAGTTCCGCTGAGAAGGTGATCCAGAACATCGAAACAAATGTGCCACCCGGCTGCACCCATTGCGATGAAGCGGTGACCGATGTTGGTCCATAGCGTCAGGCGCGTTCCGCCACCAAGGGCTTGGAGTTCCCACCGCATATCGAAGCCACCCCACTTGTACTCAAGCGCCTCGGAAGCGTCGGCTCGCGTCACTGTTGTTTCGGTAACGCGCGGCGCGGGCGCTCCCACCGTTGTGAGTTTCACCGTGTTTCCAACTGTACCCAGGCTCCCATCGGCGTCGAAGGGAGCCCACTCGCGCAGATGCGCTGGGTCGGTAAGAGCCTGCCAGACTTTTTCCGGCGAGTGACGCAGTTCCCGGACGAGAATGAGCGTCCACTTCTCTTCACCGTTTTGTCCCCGGTCCTTTCGTATCTGCGCCCCGTAGGCGGGACCCGGTGTGTACTCCGCGCGAGCGGCCATCTTCATTCTCCTTAGTGAGAATAGTGTGCCAGCTGGGTCAGCTGAATGATGTTGCCGCAGGTGTCTTTCAGCATCGCAATGGTCGAGCCGGTCACGTCGGTGGGCGGCATGGTGAACTCAGCGCCACGAGCCTTGATCCGCTCGTAGTCGCCCTTGATGTCGTCGGTGAAGAACATGATCGCGGCCTGGTTCTGTTGAAAAATCGCCTGCTGATACGCTTGGGCCGCGGGGTTGTTGTTCAACGCCTGCAGCTCAATGCCGTCCGGTTCCTCGGACGAAACCACGGTCAGCCAGCGATATGGGCCCTGACTGAAATCGGTCTTCTTGGCAAAGCCCAGNNTCACGTTCGCGGTTTGGGCCGCGTCGTCTTCCCTTGTGTTCCTTTTTCGTTGGCGTTAGCGGATCCATGCGGTCGAGGTGGCGTTCGAGAGCATCCACGCAACCGGACCAGAACCGGCGGAACTGAGACAACCAGGCATCCAACTCCTGAAGTGGTTCAGGTTTCAGCCGGTAGAGACGGCGCTGTGCGTCCACTGTGGATTCCACGAATCCGGCTTCGCGCAGCACTCGCAGGTGCTTTGACACGGTCGGCTGCGTCATACGAAGTTGACGCTCGATCTCTCCCACCGACTGTTGTGACGAGACCAGGAGGCTCAATATCGCGCGGCGGTTCGGCTCCGCAATGATTTCGAACACAGATTCCACTCTCTTGATATACTCCACAGAGCATATGCGTGTCAAGGTATATGATGGCGGTGAGCCGAGGGAACGTTGCAGTCGGCGCGCGGGGATGCACCCGTCTGATGCGTTTTTGGCGAGTGCGATTCAGAGCGCTGCGCGCTCCGGCCGCTTCAGCGTTGAAGCGGGGGGACTGGGCACGTCATCCGGGAAGACGAACTCACCGTCGAAGAACTCCAAAATGTGTGAGCTGCATGTGAACAAGATGCTTGAGAAAATGGATAAACTAACGAGAATGAGGATGGATCTGCTTGTAAATTACTGAAACGTTGGTAGCGCTAACG
>PMUM01000187.1 GCA_003166855.1 Acidobacteriaceae bacterium
AACTGGCCAAGGCCGCGGGCGCACCGTTCCTGACCATGCACGCGTGGATTCTCGAACGCACTGAACTGGACGAAATGGTGCAGCGCCTCACCAACTCCGAGTTCACCGACGGCGACGATGTGGAGGATGCTCGCTGGCTCCGCGCCCACGTCGGCAAAGTGGGATTCCTGCAACTGGGCTGGGCCTATCAGGGTTCGATGTTTCTCTGCGAAGTCAGTACCGAGTGGTATGACCGTTACCAGCACCTGCTAGAAATCTCCGACGAATTCGGCGGCCTCACCATGGATNNCCGGGCTCGTGACCTGGCTAATCTGCAACATTCTCTCCAGTAGTAAACTGCTCCATTAAGCTATGCGCTGGCTCCAAAAGCCGACAGATCAATCCCTGGTCGAGCCCCTCATCGCCGGACTCCGCACCGATCCTGCTCTTCGCGGTGTCGCCAACGCCGGGCACATCCTAGCGCCGCTGCTAGTACGCCGTGGCATTAGCGATGCGGAAGCAGCCGGCATCTTCCTTTCGCCGTCGCTGTCTCACCTTCACGCCCCAGAGCGGATGCTCGGTCTGCGCGCGGCCGTCGATCGTATCGATGCTGCCATCGAACGCAAAGAGCCCATTCTTATCTACGGCGACTACGACGTGGACGGCACCATGGCCGTCATCATCCTGAAGACCGCGATTGAACTCTGCGGCGGTTCGGCCGACTTCCACGTGCCACACCGCATTCGTGAAGGCTACGACATGCGTGACGATGTGATCGAACGCGCGGCCGCGTCGGGCATTCGACTTATCATTAGCGTCGACATGGGCATCCGTGCCTTCGCGCCTGCGGAAACTGCGCAGCGCCTCGGCGTCGATCTCATTGTCACTGACCATCATCTCCCTGGTCCGGATGGTGTTCCCAACGCGCTGGCCGTCGTCAATCCCAATCAGAAGGGGTGCGAATATCCCTACAAGCAGCTGTGCGGCGCGGGCGTGGCGTTCAAAGTGGCACAGGGATTGATGCAGCGCCGTCTCGACGTCAACCTTCAGAATAAACTGCTGATGTCTTTTATGAAGGTGGTCGCGATCGCTACCATCGCTGACGCCGTGCCCTTAACCGGTGAGAATCGCGTTTTCGCTTCGCTCGGACTGGACGCCTTGCGCAGGGCGGTGAATCCCGGCCTGAAGGCTCTGCTGGAAGTTGCGCAGATTTCTCCCAAGCGACCGCCAACCTCTGGCGAAGTTGGTTTCCGCATCGCTCCTCGCATCAACGCCGCTGGGCGCATGGACGTAGCGCGCGATGTCATCGAGCTCTTCAGCGTGAAAGATCCTGCCCGCGCGCGCGAACTAGCCGCCAAACTCGACCACCTCAACTCCGACCGTCAAGACGAAGAGCGGAGAATTCTGCGCGCCGTGGAAGAGCGATTCACCGGCGATCCCACGCTGTGCGACGCCTATTGCATTGTGGTGGACGGAGAAGGCTGGCATCGCGGCGTCATCGGCATCACAGCGACTCGAGTCGTCGAGCGCTACAACCGGCCCACGGTCGTGATTTCGCGCGATGGCGACGAAGCGTTCGGCTCCGGCCGCTCGATTCGCGCATTCCACCTGCTGGAAGCGATCGAGTCCTGCGGCAGTCTGTTCTCGCGCTACGGCGGTCACTCCCACGCCTGCGGATTCGCCATGCCCTCCGCCAATGTCGAAGATCTGCGCGCGAAGCTGGACGCCTTTGCGCGAACTCGCCTCACGCTTGCCGATTTTGATCCGATTCTCGATCTGGATGCGGAACTAGACTTGACCGAAATCACGCCTCAGCTGTTTCATGCCCTTGAATTGCTAGAACCCTACGGCATGGGAAATCCCGAGCCCATATTCGCGACGCGTGGCGTGCAGCTGGCTGCACCTCCGCGAATTCTGAAAGAGAAGCACGTCAAGCTGAAACTCAGGGCTGGCGCTGATCGGCGCGATCTTTCGACAGCTGCGATCCTGGCCACTCCACGCTGCCATCCCGACGGCGCCGCGATCCGCCGCGAGGAGAAGGCCGCAGCCGTGGCCGAAGGCTACCCGAACCGTGATGCGCTGAGATCGAGAATTACCTTCGACGCCCTGGGCTGGCACATGGCCGAACGCATGCAAAAGACGCCACTCCTCGCGGGCGATGTGATCGATGTCGCCTTCACCATCGGAAACAACGACCATCCCGAATACGGTGGACTCGAACTCTCACTGCGCGACTTCCAGATACCCGCCCGCTGAGCGACCCGCGCAGAGTTACGGTCATCGACGCAAGCAGGTGCTAAACTTCCGCTTCTGCAGAATCGTCCTCTCTGCAGCCGGAGGTGCGCATGACGCACTCGTTCTTGTCCGCTCTATTGGTGCTGTTCCTGACCGGCAGTCTCTTCGCGCAGACCAAAGCGGATCCGGCCAAAGCGCCGCCAACGGCAACTCCCGCAGCTTCCGCCGACTCCGCTTCTCGTCTGCCGGTCAAGCGGGTGGTGCTGTACAAGAACGGCGTTGGCTACTTCGAGCACACGGCGCATGTTCATGGCACGCAGGATCTTAGCATCGACTTCACGACGGCGCAGCTCAACGACGTCCTCAAGTCGCTGACCGCCGTCGATCTGGGCGATGGCCGCGTCTCGTCGGTGCGCTACAACTCGATTGCTCCGCTCGACGAGCGTCTGAAATCGCTGCGGTTGCCGTTTGGCGAGCAGGTAACGCAGGCCGAGTACTTGACCGCCCTTCGCGGAGCCCGGATCGAGGTCCGCAGTGGTTCGGCGACCGCCACCGGGCGCCTGCTGAGTGTTGAGAAGATCCACAAGCAGCGCGGCCGGGACGACTTCGAGGATGTCACCACCTTTTCGATCGTCACCGACGCCGGAGAAATGCGAAACTTCGATCTCGGCGCGGGGACTTCGGTCCGCATCGCCGAACGCGAACTCACCGATGAAGTCGGCCGCTACCTCAGCCTGATTGGTTCTTCGCGCGCTCGCGACGTGCGCCGCATGAGCTTCACGGCTGCAGGATCAGGGGACCGCGACATCTTCGTGAGTTACATCAGCGAGGTTCCGGTATGGAAGAGCACCTACCGCATTCTCTTTCCCGAGAAGCCAAACGAGAAGCCTCTGCTGCAGGGATGGGCCATCGTCGACAACACGATCGGGGAAGACTGGAAAGATGTGCAACTCTCGCTGGTCGCCGGAGCCCCGCAGTCCTTCATTCAAGATATCTCGCAGCCTTTCTATGCCCGCCGACCGGTCGTGCCCCTGCCGGAGTCAGTCATGCTTACGCCGCAGTCGCACGAAGCGACGGTGGAGCAGTATGCCAAATTGCAAGCCCCGCCCCCACCTCCTCCGGGAGCTTCACACGCCACGACCAGCCTCTATGGCATCGTGAAGGATCCTTCAGGGGCGGCCGTTGGCGGCGCGCGCGTCACCGTGCGCAATGAAGAAACCGGAGGCTCGCAGGTGACCACCACCGATACTCAGGGCCGCTATCGCTTCAATGACATTCAGGCCGGCAACTCTGCAGTCTTTGTGAACGCCACGGGCTTTCAACGATTCAACCTCGCCAATATCTACCTGGGCATCGGCCGCAACAACGAGATTGATGCCACGCTGAATTTGGGCTCCGCTAACGAGACGGTGGAAGTGCGCGGGGAGGTTCCAACGATCGAAACCTCATCCGCCTCGGTCTCCACGATTGCAGAAAAGCAAGGCGCCGAGGCCGAAGGCAAGTCCGCCGGAGATTTCTTCGAATACAAGATCAAGCAGAAGATCACGATCGGCAAGAATCAGTCCGCGCTCGTCCCCATCCTGCTGGCGCACATTGAAGCGGAGAAAGTTACGCTGTGGAACGCGGAGTCGGCTCCCCTGCGCGCGCTATGGATCAAGAACACCAGCGGCCAAGTTCTCGATGCCGGCTCCTTCAACGTGCTTGAAGCCGAAACCTTCGCGGGAGAAGGCGTGCTTGAGACCATCCATCCGGACGAGCGGCGGCTGCTCTCCTATGCGGGCGATTCGGCGGTGCATGTGAAGTACTCGGAAGAATCCAGTCAAAAGCCGTTCAGCCGTATTCGCATCGCCAAGGGCGTCATGCTGATGACGAAAGAGGAGCACAAGGCCAACAAGTTCACGATTCGCAACGCCGACACTGAGCCTCGGCAAGTCGTCGTGGAATATCCCGCGAAAGAGGGTTGGAAACTGTCTCCCGGAACGCCGCAGCCCGAGGAGTCCACCGAGTCGTACCACCGTTTTCGCGTTCCCGTCGATGCCGGGAAAACCGCCGAACTGACAGTCGAGGCCATCCATCCCGACGAAAGCCGCGTCGAACTGACCAACCTCGATGATGACGAGGTTGCAATTCTCGCCCAACAGAAGCGCGTTACTCCGGCCCTGCAGCAGGCCTTCGACAGCATACTGAAGCAGAAGTTGAAGGTCGAGCAAATTTCTAACCAGATCGCGGACCGCAAGCGCGAGTCGGACCAGATCGCGGCCGACCAGGGTCGCATTCGCGAGAACATGAAAGCGCTCAAGGGCAGTTCCGAAGAGAAGTCCTTGCTGCAGCGCTACGTGGCCCAGCTCGATTCGCAGGAAAGCCGGCTGTCTGCTCTCCGCAAGGAAAGTGCGGACCTGACGGCGCAGGAGAACCAGGCCCAGACTGACCTCGATCGCATGATCATGGCTGTGAATCTGGACGAAAGCTTTTAGCCCCGTTAACACAGGGCGATGGGAGCCGCTCGATTCCAGCGAAATCGGGTAGAGTGGCTCAATGAAGCAATCCAGGAAGTCTCCGTCATTCCTTCGCGAGCACTCCCTCAGTCTGGCGGCCTTGGGAGTCGTGATTCTGTTGATAGTGCTGTACCGCTGGTCTAACCCCTCGGCCCATCTCGGATCATTTTTCGGGAACGCGATTGCCGATTGGACCGGAGTCTTTGTCACCGTTGTGATGACAAAGTTCCTCTACGAAAAAGGGTCGGCCGAAAGCAAACAACCCAAGGGCAAAGTGCCGTCGGCGGTGTTTGAGTTCCTTCGCGAACACTCCCTCACTCTGGTTCTTGTGGTTACCGGTATCGGCTGGGTGCTCGCATTCCGCGCCTTGGACCCGGAAAGCCGGTGGGGACAAGCTGTTGGCAACATCGTTTCGGAATGGACGCAGATCCTTGGTCTAGTCCTGATGACCAAGCGTTTGATCGAGGTAGGGTCGAAAGAGCATTGAGCTTCTCGACTCTGCGGGTTCACCACAGATGGTAATGTCCATCGCGCCGCGCCATCTCCACGCTAACTCCGAACAGAGCCGCTAACCGCTCGACTTGCAGGATTTCTTCCTTTGGCCCGTCCGCGACGACTCGCCCGCGATTCATCAGCACGACGCGCCCAATTTCAGGAACAACGTCTGCCAGTTCGTGGGTCACCAGAATGATTGCGGTCCCCGAGTTTGCGAGCGATCGCATGGTTTGTCTTAAGCTCTGCTGGGCTGAGAGGTCAAGCGAGTTGCAGGGCTCATCGAACAGCAATGCACCCGGCTTGTGCACCAGGGCGCGTGCGATCAGTACGCGCCGCGCCTCTCCTGACGACATCTCGCATACCGGACGATCCGCGAGATGCGATATCTTCAATCCGGCCAGCGCAGCATCGGCCAACTCGCGGTGCCGGGCATCGACCGTATGGTTCGAGAAAATGCTGATGCTACTGAAGAAGCCCGACAGCACCACGTCCCGGCCGCAGGCATCGCCCGTGCACGAGAGCATCAAGTCATTCGACACAATGCCCAGCCGGGCGCGCAGCGCGAACACATCCCAGCTTTCTTCACCCAGGATCGACATAGAGGAGTCTGCTCGAGCCACCGGATAACACTCGCGCGTAATCGTCTTGATCAGCGTTGATTTCCCGCAGCCATTGGGACCGAGAATGGCCACATGCTCGTCAGCGCCAATGCGCAGGCTGAAGTCGTCGAGCGCGATCTTCTGTCCGCGCATCACCCGCAGGTTGTGAAAGTCCAGCAAAGCTTGTTTGTGCGTCGAGTTCATCGGATATGTGCATCTAAGTGTAGATGAGAAGCCGCTTTCCAGCCGATGTCGAGCGGCTTGGATTACACTGAACCCAGATGCCGCTCAAGATCTATCGCCTGCGCCGTCTGTTGGCTTTGACCACTGTGCTGCTCACGCTGGTCGTGGCGGGGATGTATTTCTACGCGCGTTCGAAGGCGACGAACGTGTTGAAACAAATCCCGGGCAAGATTGGGTATGACATCAAGCAGACCGCTAGCGGCTTTCAGTTTTCCAAATCCGACGGAAAGCGGACGCTCTTTACCGTCCAGGCCAGCGATCTCAAACAGTTCAAGCTCAACGGCAACGCCGAACTGCACAACGTCAGCATCGTGCTCTATGGCCGCGACTCCTCCCGCTTCGACCAGATCTATGGCGATGACTTTGCCTACAACCAGCAGACCGGAGACGTCTCTGCCAAGGGGGATGTCCAGATCGACCTTGTCGCCAACCCGGCCGGCCTTGCCAGTCCCGATCAATCCACGCCAAAGGAACTCAAGAACCCGATCCATCTGAAGACGCGCGATCTTGTCTTTAACAAAGAGAGTGGAAATGCGGTGACCGAGTCCCGCGTCGAATTCCGAACGCCCCAAGCGACTGGATGGGCCGTGGGCGTGAAGTACGCGGGCAAGAGCAACACGCTGACTTTATCGTCGCAAATTCACGTTGTGCTCAATGGTCCGAACGCAGTCGTCATCGTGGCCGACCATGGCATCATTACCAACGATCCGCGCGAGATTGTGCTCGACCATCCGCATCTGAGCCGCGAAGGCGGAACGCTGCAGGCGGATAAAGCAGTGTTTCATCTCGGCCACGAGAATCAAGTGGAGCGCGTTCTGGCCACGGGAGATGTAACCACAGTGACGCGGGTGCAGCGCGCGAAGCAGTCGGGCGTCGTAGCGAATAGGTCGGCCGGCACCGATGCAGCAGCGGAACAACAACCATCAGAAATGCGCAGCCGCGCGGACCAAGCTGAGTTCCTGCTCACGGGGAAGGAGGACCTGCTTCGCACCGCCACCCTCGCCGGCAACGTTCACATCGAGCAAACCGGACCTCAGCCCATGCAGGGCCAGGCTGGCCGCGTGGTTATGGACTTCGCGGGCCAGAACCAGCTGCAGAGAGTTCACGCCCTCGATGGAGTGCGGCTCACACAGAACGCGGCCGCCGGAAACCAGCCGACACCAAAAGGCACGGCAAACGGCCCGCAGGATTTCGAACTCACCGCGCCCGCTATGGACTTCAGCGTGGCGCAAGGGCACGTTCTGCAGCAAGCGGAAACCTCAGGCGCCGCGCAGATCACGATTGCGCAACCGCAGGAGGCGACTTCGACCTCCATCCAGTCCCCTGCCCAACGCACAGTTGTGACAGCAGGGAAGTTCCTCGCGCAATTCGCGTCGGTCGAGGGCCGAAACCATCTCACCAGCGTTCACGGCGCTCCGAACGCCCGCATCGTCAACTCAGCTCCCGGCGAGCCTGACCGCGTCAGCACCAGCGACTCGGTCGACGCCGCATTCCTTCCGCAGGGCGGCATCGACGCTGTCACGCAACAGGGCAATGTGGTTTATACCGACGGTCAGCAGCCCGACAAACGCATGCAAGCCTGGGCCAACTCTGCGCGCTACACGCCCGGCGACCAGATGCTCGTGCTCACCGGCAGCCCGCGGGTCACCAATGGCGGCATGGCGACCACGGCCAAGACCATTCGCATGAACCGCGGCACCGGAGACGCGCTCGCCGAGGGCAACGTCAAGAGCACTTACAGCGAACTGAAGGAGCAACCGGACGGCGCCCTGCTGGCATCTTCTTCGCCGATTCATGTCACCGCGCACAGCATGACTGCCCACAACTCACCGGGGCTGGCCCTCTACTCGGGAAACGCGCGCCTCTGGCAAGACGCCAACATTATTGAGGCGCCCACCATCCAGTTCGACCGAGATCGCCGCTTCGTCACTGCCCAAGGTACCCCTGCCCAGCCGGTGCAGACGATTTTCGTTCAAACGGACAAGGCCAAAGCAGAAAGCGCCCTCCCATCGGGAAAAACAGCCGGAAAGAAGCCGGGGAAAGCCGTCCCGCTGACCGGATCCAGCCCCATCTCCATTACCGCGGCGAAGCTCACCTACGCCGATTCCGAGCGCAGAGTCCACTACGAAGGCGGGGTCCTAGCCAAGGGAGCAGACTTCACCACATCAGCCAAAACCGCCGACGCCTACTTGTTGGCCCGCAGTCAAACCTCAAGTAGTCAATCGTTTGCCGGTCCCGGCCAGCTTGATCGCATGGTCGCGGAAGGCGATGTGGAGATCCAGCAACCCACCCGCCGCGCCGACGGCCAGAAGCTTGTGTATACCGCGGCCGACGACAAGTTCGTCCTTACCGGCGGACCCCCTAGCATTTTTGATGCCGAACAAGGCAAGATTACCGGGGTTTCGTTGACTTTCTTTAGACGCGATGATAGGGTGCTCGTAGAAGGCGAAGCAAGTACCCCTGTGGTAACACAAACGCGAGTGGCTCGTTAATTGGCAAGATAAATGCGTATCCTAGCCACGGAAGAAATTGGCAAATCGTATCGTGGCCGCCGCGTTGTAAATGGGGTCAGCCTGACCGTCGAGCAGGGCGAAGTTGTTGGTTTATTAGGCCCTAACGGCGCAGGCAAGACCACCACCTTTTACGCAATTGTTGGCCTGATCCCTCCCGATACTGGCCGCGTGTTGTACGACGGTCAGGACATCACCGACGTTCCCATGTACCTCCGGGCCCGTCAGTATGGCATCAGTTATCTCCCGCAAGAGGCTTCGGTCTTTCGCAAGTTAACGGTAGAAGAGAACATCCTCGCGGTCTTAGAGGCGCAGCCCATGTCCTGGCATGAGCGCCGCGAGAAGATGGAAAAGTTTATCGACGAATTAGGACTGGAGCACATCCGCCAGAACCGCGGGTACGCTCTGTCCGGTGGGGAACGCCGGCGCGTTGAAATTGCCCGCTGCCTGTGCATCAATCCCACATTCATTTTGCTGGACGAACCGTTTTCCGGGATCGATCCCATTGCCGTGCTCGACTTGCAGAAAATTATCAGCAGCCTGCGGGCCAGCGGCATCGGAGTACTGATCACCGATCACAACGTGCGCGAAACGCTTTCGGTGACCGACCGGGCCTACATCATCGATGACGGCAGAATCTTCCGTCAGGGAGAGCCCGGACAGTTGGCAGGCGACCCGGAAGTGAGAAGGGTGTACCTGGGCGAGAGTTTCTCGCTGGTGTGAGAAGTTAAAGACGTAAACCACGAAGGACGCGAAGTATTCACAAAGGTTTCCTTAGTGGTTGATGGGTTTGCATTTTTAGGGAGATCCGGCCGAACTCATGGTCTTATTGCAGCACAAACTGAGCGTTAAACTTTCACAGCGCCAGATCCTCACCCCGGGTCTCGTGCAGATGGTTTCTGTCCTGGCACTCAATAAGCTTGAGCTCAAGGACATGATCA
>PMUM01000160.1 GCA_003166855.1 Acidobacteriaceae bacterium
GAGGACACTGAGGACACAGAGAGGCAATTCCTGCGAACTGGCTACGGCCTAGTCTTCGCAATCTCCGGGAGGACTTCCACTGTTTTCTTGGGCGCGCCGCCGAGGTGGTATTCGGTAAGGCCGTCGCGCAGGAACTCGAAAGCGTCTTCGGGGGTATCGACGATTTTGAACTGGTTGAGGTCGTCGGGCGAGATGGTGCCGGCGTCGACGAAGGCCTGGAAGTTGAGAATGCGGTTCCAGTATTCACTGCCGTAGATGACGACCAGGATTTTTTTGGCCAGCTTGTCAGTCTGCGCGAGGGTGAGGATTTCGAAGAGTTCGTCCATGGTGCCGAAGCCGCCGGGGAAGATGACGAGGCCCTTGGCCAGATAGGCGAACCAGAATTTGCGCATGAAGAAGTAGTGGAACTGAAAGTTTAGCGCAGGAGTGATGTACTGGTTGGGACTCTGCTCGAAAGGCAGCTGGATGTTGAGGCCGATGGTCTTGCCTCCGGCTTCGTGGGCGCCGAGGTTGGCGGCTTCCATGATGCCGGGACCTCCGCCGGTGGTGACGACGAAGCGGCGGCGGCGCGCGGGAATCTGGATCGACCATTTGGTCAACATGTGCGCGAGGCGGCGTGCGTCTTCGTAATAGCGGGCCATGTCGACTCCGGCCTGGGCGCGCTTCAGATCTCTCTCCAGCTGTACGACGGGCTTGGCGGCGTGATTCTCCTCGATCGCGGCGAGGGCGTTCGTGGCATCCTGGCGCCCCTGAAAACGGGCGGAGCCGAAAAAGACGACGGTGTCCTGAATCTGTTCGCGGCGGAAGCGCGCGAGGGGCTCCTGATATTCGGCCAGGATGCGGAGGATGCGACCGTCCGGGCTGTTGATGAAAGGTTCGTTCTGGTATGCAACCGGCGCGGACTTGAGATGGTCAGTCATAGAGAAACTCGCGATCAAAGAATCCTCGTGCGAAGCGCAGTGAATCAGGATACCGGAGTGGCCGGGCCGCGGGAATGGAGAACGGGGCACTCTTGGCTGGGTACTCCTGGCTGGGCGCTATTGTTGCTCGTGGTAGTGGAGCGCCTCCCAGAAACCGATCCAGATATCGAGCAGGCCGAGGCCACTGCAAATGCCACGGAAGAAGCCGTTGGAAACCACCGAGCGTAGGGAGGGGAAAGATAGCAGCAGGTAATTGTCGGTCCACTCGGGCGTCCAGGGAAGAATGATGAGCAGCACACCCGCGACGGCACTGATTAAGACAAATAGAAAGACGGAAATGCGATGCATCCAGGCCTGAATGGGGCCGTGTGGCTGGCGAGTCTCGGTTTCGACCGGCGGATTAAGAAGCGCGGTGCTGGACTCCGCCTGAGGTGGAGTTGATTTAGGTACGTTGCCGGGAGCGCTGGAGAGCGGAGTGGGATCGCTCATGCGGGGCAGCTCCGGCGCCGCGAAGAAACAGCAGGAAGATCACGGCGGCGTGCACTGCACCCTGGGTCAGGAAAATTGGGGACGAAAGCCATCTGGCTATTTTACGACTTCAGGGGCTTAATGCGCTCGGCCACATCGCGATAGTCGATGTTGCTGCCGTAGACGTTCATGAAATGCTTGAGGGCAGAGGCTTTGTCGCCGGCGGTCTCGAAAGCGGCAGCGAGTTCGTAATGGAGCGCGACGCGGGTTTCGCCGTCGATGGTCGGAACGGCGAGAGCCTTCTCGTACCACCGCACTGCGGCCTCGGGCACGCCTTTTTCCAGGAAGCACTGTGCCAGCCAGGTATAAGTCTGCATGATCTGCGGGAACGGACGCCCGTGATCGAACGACTGACAGGCCTTTTGCAGTTCTCCGATGGCCTCATCGAGCAGGCCCATTTCGCGGAACGCGATGCCGAGGTTGTAATGCGTTTCGGGATCTTCGTCAGAGGAGGCGACACCGGCTTCGAGATCCTGCTTGAGTTCGCCAAACATTTCCGCGAGGTCGATGCCAGCCTCTTCGGCAAACGGAGAAGCTTTTGCGGCTGGAGCGGCCGGCGCGTGAGCAACCGGGATTGCGGGCGGCCGGGGAGCTTCGACGGGCGCGTGCCATGCTACCGACGCCATTGCCGGCGGCGTGGTCGTGGTCGCTGCACTTTGCGGCGCAGCAGGCGCGACATGGTTCGTGGCTGAGGCCGACGCGGCAGCGCTTGCTGCCATCGGCGGAACGACCCGTGGAGCCACAACGGGTGCGCCAACTGGCGGCGCAGGCTTTGCGGCCGCAACAGGAGCGGGCGCCTGCGGCGTGGCGACCGGCGCGGCCTTCAGGAAGTCTTCGCCGAGAGATGCCTCAATATCGGCAACAAACTCGCCCAGAACCGGGGCGGTCGGCGCGGCGGCGACGACGGGTTCGGTGTGCGCGGCCGGGGCCACCGCGCGCTTAGCGGGCTGCGCAGCGGCAGGCGGCGTGGCCGGTTGGGCCACTGTGCCGGGCAGGAAGCTGTCGCCCAGCGAGGTTTCGAGATCGGAAACAAATTCGTTCAGAACGCTAGGCGGCTCGGGTTCGGGCACAGGCGCAGGCACAGGTGCTGGCTTGGGCGCGGGCTTTGCCGCTCGAATGTGAACCGGAGGCTCCGGCTTGGCCTGCACCGGCGCTTCGGCAATCACTGGAATCTCTTCGACGGCGGGAGGCTCGGGCTCGACAACGGCGGGCTCAACAACTGCCGCTTCAACTTCAACCTCTGCCGGTTCAACGATTGCCGGTTCAACGACTGGAGCCGGTGCTTCGTCGACCGGGATTTCATCGACCTCGACTTCGATGGTCGGAATGTCGTCGGCGGTGAGTTCTTCCACCACAGGTTCGGCGGCGACCGCAGCCTCTTCCGCGTGCTGCGTGGCAGCTTCGACTTCGGCGCGGAGCTCAGCAATCTTGGCTTGATCGCCGTTCAGAGCCTGGAGCTTAGCCAGGGCCGCCATGGCCTGCTCGGGCATGCTATGCGCGAGATAGAAACGAATCTCTTCGGTGGCCTCGTCGGCTTTGGGGTCGCCGGTGGCGCTGGCGACCTCAACCTCGACTTCCGCCGCTTCCACGGCAGGAGCATCGGTCTCGACGGTCAGGGAATCATCCCACTCGGACGAGAGATCGATTTCAGCCGTTCCAGCTGCAGCTTCGTCTGACGCCGCAGCAGATTCATTGACGACAGCAAACTCGGGCTCGGCGGCTGTAGGCCAGGCTTGCACTACCGGGGCGGCCTCGTCCTCGGCGGCTGTTGCTTCCTCGATGGCTGCCTCTTCCGCGGGAACTTCGTCGACAGAAAACTCCGGTACGTCGCTCTCGGGCTGTTGAAACTTTGGAGGTGCCGCGGGGGCATCCAGGAAAATATGTGGCTCTTCCGCCGACGCGCCGGGCGTCGGCAGCGAGGAGCGCTCCTCATAGCGCTCGGCCAGTTCTCCGTAGCGGGTTGCTTCGTCGGGATGCTCGGCGTCGGAGTAGAGCGTTTGCAGAGTGCGGCAACAGATGGCGGCCTCGGCGAAACGGCCCGCGCGGGTGTGCAGCGCAGCGAGTCGCTGATTGATGCGGAGATCGGTGGGCGCCAGCGGTAAGACTCCGACCAGAGGTCCGAGGGCCTTGGCAGGCATGTTGTAAGAAATAAACAGTTCTGCGTCGGTGAGGGCGGAGCGGACCGCCAGTGAAATCTCGTCGGTATAGTGCTGGTGAACCGAAGGCGCGGTGGCTTCCAGATCGTCGATGAGGACGACCGCTTCCTCCGGCGTGATCAGCTTGCCGCCGGACGTGCCACCGATCTGCCCAACCACCTGCTGGTAATTCTGCATGTGCAGGGGGTTTTGAGGCTCGACGGTGGCGAGCTTCTGATAAAGATCGCGAGCGCGGGGCAGGTCGCCTGCCTGCACGCTGGCATGCGCCAGCAGTTCGATGACTTCGCTGACGTGCGTGTTCTCTCCGGCTTTGTTGAACAGGTCCAGCAACTTTTGCAGGGAGTCGGGATTATCGCGCACGTGCCCGATGATGGTGTGCAGGCTCTCGAGAACCTTGTCGGAGTTCTCCGCCAGCAAACGCTCGGCGTGCTGGTCGAAGACCTGGAGCGCGGTCTCGTACTGGCCGGCCTGCATGAGAGCATCGGCGAAGCTGGAGATGGCTGCCAGATCGTTGTGCACGGTCAGCAGTTTATTGGCGACGGTGCCGGCTTCCGAGAGTTGTCCGGCCTGCAGGTACGCCTTGAGCAGATCCTTGAGGCCGTCGGGATTGGAATCGATGTCGGGAACTTTTTGCAGCGTGGCCACGGCCCCGGCAGCGTCGCCGGACTCGAGCATGTTCTTGCCCTGCATCAGCAAGGCATAGGCATTGCCCGGATCGAGGGTCAGCATGCGCTGCAAAATTTCTTCGACGCCGCTGAGCGAGCCCTTGGAGCGCAGGCTTTCTGCGGCGGCGGAGAAAATCTGCCAGGCATCGCTTTTCTTGCCCAGGCGAATATAGACTTCCGCCAGGCGAACCCGCATGTTGCTGTTTTCCGGGTCCATCTCCACAATCTTCTGGAAGATGCGGACCGCATTGTCGAGTTGACCGCTTTTCAGGAATTCTTCCGCGACTTGCAGATACTGCGCGCGGGCATCATTGAACAGGCCCTGCTGGCTGTAGAGTTCCGCAAGTTTCAGCAGGCTCTCGAGAGAGGGCTGGAGCTTGCAAATCTTCTTGTACATCGCGATGGCCTTGACCGTGAAACCCTGGCTGGCATAGGCATCGCCTACAGTCTTGAAACATACGGTGGCTTTATCGGTTTCGCCGAGGCGGGAGTAGAGATCGCCGACGGTGTTGGTAACGGTCAGATCCTTGGCATCGTTCTTGAGGACCTTTTCGTACTCCGTGATGGCATTCTGCAGTTTGCCCTGCTGGACATACTTCTCCGCACTGGCCAAAACCTTTTGCTTGTTGAACCCAAACAATGCCATAAGAGTACGAACTCCAGAAACTGGTCTTGATGCCGAGCCCGTGGAACGTTCGGGGAAACTGTTCCCGGGTACTGCTCTGAGGGTCATGTCATATATCGGCAGATGGACCGACCCGACAAGGCCAATTGTACGTCTGGAAGTCATGAACCGCATGGTTACCAAGGGTTACCAAAAGGGAGTGTACGAACGGGTTACGAAGGGAATCAGGGGGAAGTGACGGCTGTTGGGCTGACGAAACCAGGCGGGACGAACGTAGCACTCGCATCTTGCCGGTTGTTCGAGGGTACCTCGCCCAAGTGGAAGCAATTCCTTGTCAGCGCCTGACCGTGATCGACGCAGGCGAGGTGGTCACGGCTCTAGTATTAACGTGCTATTTGGTAGAGACGCACAAGCGTGTATTTTTCCGAGGGCGAGAATTGCTGGTATCGAGGATGGGGACCACCTATGACTTGGATTCGAACCGTACCACTAACTGAAGCCGACGAAAAGCTGCGGCAGGCGATTGAGGGTGAGAAGCTGTTTTATCCCAAGGAGTATGCCGAGCCGGTGCATCCGGATCCTTCGGGGGCGTCGTCGATTGTGGGGTCCCATACGCTGATTCCCGAGGCGCTATATCACGCGTTCAGCACATTCGGGGCGCTGATGTCGCCGGAGTTGCCGCTGGAGCGGCGGCAGCACGAGATGATTGCCACCATGGTCTCGGTGACCAACCGGTGCGTGTATTGAATCGAGTCACACGCAGAGTTTCTGCGTAGAGTGACGTTAGATAAGGAAATGGTGGAGGCGCTGGCGAAGGATTACACCACCGCGCCCATCTCGGCCCAGGATCGCGTGATGCTCGATTACGTGGTCAAGCTCACCAAGGATGCGACCAAGGTTTGGAAGGATGATATCGAGGGGCTGCGGGCGGCGGGGTTTGATGATCGCGGGATTTTGCAGATCACGCTGATTGCGTCGTGGTTCAACTACATCAATCGGGTGGCGGATGCGCTAGGAGTGGGGCGGGAGTAGGTCTAGTCTAGCCACGTTCGAGGAATGGTAGGGATCCTTCGACTGCGGTGCCGTCCGCTTCACGGGCGGCACCTTCGCTCAGGATGACAAGCATGAATAAGGATTGCTAGTACGTGAACGACTGAATCTCCGAGACGCCCGCGTTGGGGCCGTCTACGAATCCGCTGCGCGTGCTGGGCTTCAGCGCGATGTGCATGGCGATCACGTTCGAGGCGTTGGAGAAGCTGAATCCATTCAAGGTTTCTTGGAGAACCCCGGCGGTGTTGTACACGTAGATCGTGCTGCCGGTGGAACTGGAACTAGAAACGGGCTGCGCCACGAAGAATAGCTTGTGGGTGGCGTCGAACTCGACATCGGCGCCGCTGAAGATCTGCTGTTCGCCGGAGTTCGGCAGGACCACCGTGAATCCGGTCTGCGTGCTGAGGTCGTAGAACTCCACGCTGGCGTCGTCTTCGGTCGTCGCGCAGGCGATGTTGTCCGCGGAATCGACGGCGATGCCGTTCACGAAACCGAATCCGATGCCGGTGAATTCTGTGAACGTTCCCTTGCTGAGGTCGGCCACGCCAATCACCGGGAGGCAACCGAAGCATCCATCGCCTCCTCCGAGAACCGCCTGGTTGGTCACGCTGTTGTAGGCCATGGGCGGCGGCACGCTGCCGAAGTTGAAGGAGTCCTGGATCTTGATGACGGGGCCAAAGGTATTGGCGGCGACGTTGGAGCTGAAAACGTAAGGAATGAAATTGCCGCTGTTGTCTTGGGCGAAGACGGCGGCGTTGGACGTTCCCTGCGTGCGGCTCACCTGATTGATCAAGTGCTTGGTGCCGATGGGCGGCGTCCACTTACCCGTGATCTTGTTGCCGCTGAGCGGATTGATCACCTGAAAGGTGCGCTGGACGTTCAGGAAGCTGATGACGTGTTCGTGCTCGACGAGGCCGACTGAGTTGCCGACGACTCCCAGGGTGATGAAATCGTCCTGCGTTTGCGTCTTGGTGACGACGGCCAGAATCTTGCCGGTGGTTTGATCGAAGGTCTCGACGGCGGCCAGGACGTTGCCGTTCGACAGTGTTTTCGCCTCGCTGAGCACGCCTTCGGTGCCGTTCTGGTCGATATCGAATCCGAAGATCTGGCCGCCAAACTTGGCGTGCACGATGATGGTGCCGGCGTCGGCTGCGGGATTCGGCTGAAAGGCGTCGGATTGTCCGACGCTCAAGGTGGACACGGCGCAGAAGAGGCTCACCAGGACGGTGGTGATTACGCGCCGGGATGACTTATGATTTGCGGTTTGCATGCGGATTCTCCTCATTCAGAAAGCCCGCCAAGGCTACACGTTTCGACTGGGAAGGGTGTCAGAAATTTGTCAAAACTTGGCGCTTCGGCCGCGGTTAGAAGGCGGTTCACTGTTTGGAGGGAACGCTGTACTGGGACGCCACGACTTGCCATTTGCCCCCGACTTTCATCCAGATATCGGTCAGGCGGTCATGATACTCGTAGGGCTTGCCGTTGGATTCGCCTTTCTCGTGGTAGGCGCCAGTCACAACGGCGGTGTCGCCATGCAGGCGTACCTTGAGGTCCGATAGTTCGGCTACCTGCACCTTGGTAGAGGGGTCGGCGCTGTGGCTGATGTAGCCCGCCTTGCTGTAGACGTTGCCGTCTTCGATGGTGATCACGAAATCTTCGGCGAGCAGGGACGACAGGATGTCGATGTTGTGCTGCTTGTAGGATTCGGTCCATTTCAGTTCCAGAGCGCGAATGGTGGCGGCGTCCAACTTCTCCTGGGCCGACAAGCTGACGGCCGCCGCCAGCAGACAGCACAGCAGAGCGCCGATTCGGTGGGAGTGCATCCTTACTATGTCGCACAATCGGTATCAATAGGGCAAGTTCCTTGTGTAACCCATCCTCCGTACGGCCGGGTGGGGCAGTTTGGAGACTGTACTATGCTCCGTTCGGCGACCGAACGGTTCCTCTAGACTTGAGATGGGAGAGAGTACAGACTCGAGCTTCACTCGTTTGCCAGCCATGGCCGAATCGATCGCAGACTTCTTCACGGAACATTTTCAGGCACACCGGCATGAGACTGCCTACCGGCAGCGGCGCGGGTACCGGACGGAATCCTTTAGCTACGGTGAGGTTCTGGATATGGCGTTCGGCTTTGCCTGCAAACTGGAGACGCGGGGGATTGCGAAGGGCGATCGGGTGATGGTGTGGGGGGAGAATTGCGCGGAGTGGGTTGCGGTCTTCTTTGGGTGTGCGCTGCGCGGAGTGATTGTGGTGCCGATGGACGACGGATCGGCTGCCGACTTTGCGCTGCGGGTCTTTCAGCGGGTCGAGGCGAAGCTGCTGGTGGAGTCACGGCGGCACGTGCACGAGTGCGCGGCGGCGGGACATTCGATTGCGTCCTTGAATCTGGAAGATCTGGCGCAGGTGACGGGCCGCGAGAGCGCCAAGCCGCTTAATGTCGCTCTCGGGCGCGATGACACGCTGCAAATTGTCTTCACGTCGGGCACGACGGCGGAACCCAAGGGAGTGCTGATCACCCATGGGAATGTCCTCGCGAACATTGCGCCGCTGGAGCGCGAGATGCGGGGGTACATGAAGTATGAGCGGCTCGTGCATCCGCTGCGGTTTTTGAACCTCCTGCCGTTGAGCCATGTGTTTGGGCAGTTTCTGGGAATGTTTCTGCCGCCGTTGCTGGGCGCGACGGTAATTTTTCAGGAAGAGTTGAAGCCTTCGGAAGTGATCCATACGATCCGGCGAGAGCGCGTATCGGTTCTGGTAAGTGTGCCCCGTGTGCTGCAGTCGTTGAAGCAGAAGATCGAACGCGATCTGGAGGACCGCGGAGAGGGGAAAGCTTTCCGGCGGAGGTTTCAGTCATCCGAGAAGCAACACTACCTGCGACGCTGGTGGACGTTTCGCAAAGTTCGCCGGCAGTTCGGCTGGAAGTTCTGGGCATTTATTTCCGGCGGCGCCGCGCTCGACAGCGAGACTGAGGAGTTCTGGGGACGGCTCGGCTATGCGGCGATCCAGGGATATGGGCTGACCGAGACGACTTCGCTGATCAGCGTGAACCATCCGTTCCGGCTGGGAAAGGGATCGATTGGCAAAGTGCTGCCGGGGCGCGAGGTGAAGCTGGCGGAAGACGGGGAGATTCTGGTGCGGGGCGGAGGCGTGTCTTCTGGATATTGGGGCGCGGGCGACGCGCAGACAGCTGCGGATGAACGTATTCCGGATGCACGTATCTCCGACGACCAAGGTTGGTACCGCACGGGCGACATTGGCGCGCTCGATGAGGCCGGCAATCTTTACTTCAAGGGGCGCAAGAAGGAAGTGATCGTAACGCCGGGCGGGACGAACGTGTATCCCGACGATCTGGAGGCGGCGCTGCGACGGCAGCCGGAAGTGAAGGATTGCGTGGTCGTCGGAATGGAGCGAGGCGGGAACGCGGAGCCGTGCGCGGTAGTGATTTTGCGAGGCGATGCGGAGTTGGAGAGCGTTGTGCAGCGTGCCAATCAATCGTTAGCGGAGTACCAGCGAATGCGCATGTGGGTCGAGTGGCCGGAGGAAGATTTTCCGCGAACGAATACGCAGAAGCCGCGGCGAAACGTGATCCGCGAGGTGGCGCAGGCGCAGTTGCTCGAGAAGCAGGTGAGTGGTGGCCCGAGCAGTCCGCTGGCGGAACTGATTGCGCGAGTGACGGGACGCTCTGCTGGAGCGTTGCGCGAGGATGCGAATCTGGATTCCGACCTGGGGCTGAGTTCGCTGGACCGAGTGGAATTGTTGAGCACGCTGGAGGACCGCTACCAGTTGGACCTCAGCGAGACTCGATTCAGCGCGGTCCGCACGGTGGGAGATCTGGAACGCATGCTGCGCGGAGATGCGGCGCCGGGCGCGGCGTATCACTATCCGAGTTGGACGCTGACCTGGCCGGTCAACTGGCTGCGGATTGTGGTGCATTATCTGTTGATGCGTCCGGCGATTGTGTTGTTGGGCTGGCCCCGGATCGTGGGACGCGAACATCTGCGCGGGGCGACGGGGCCGATGTTGGTGGTCTCCAATCATGTGGGAGACGTCGATGCTGGGCTTATTTTGACGGCGCTGCCTGCGCGCTTCCGGCATAGGCTGGCTACGGCTACGGGCGGAGAAGCGCTCGAAGCACTGCGAACGCCCGCGGCAGAACGCGGATTCTTCGGACGGATGTACGATCGCCTGCAGTGGATGTTGGGAGTGTCGCTGTTGAATCTGTTTCCGCTGCCGCGCGAGGCTGGCTTCCGCCGGAGCTTTGCGTATGCGGGCGAGGCGGTGGATCGCGGCTACAGTGTGCTGGTCTTTCCCGAGGGGCGGCATACGACGGATGGGAAGATGTGTGCCTTTCGCGCGGGCGTCGGGCTGCTGGCGGGGAATCTCGGCATCCCAGTCTTGCCGATGCGGATTGATGGACTGTTTGAAGTGAAGAATGCGGGCAGGAGATTTGCGGCTCCGTGGAAAATCAG
Source organism: Acidobacteriaceae bacterium (assembly GCA_003166855.1). GTDB lineage: Bacteria > Acidobacteriota > Terriglobia > Terriglobales > Acidobacteriaceae > Sulfotelmatobacter. Next base: position 10,414 of record PMUM01000160.1, read on the forward strand.
CGTCCGGATAGGGGAGCCGATGAGGTTCATGCCGGGGACGGATCCGCAGGAGATCGCGGCGGAGCTGCAGAGAGCCGTCGAACAACTGTAGCGACCTATGGCTGCAGCTAGTGCTTAGAACGGACGCGGGCGGGGGCGCCCGCGCCACATGCCCAGACTGAGGTGCCGGGACGACTAGATCGCTGTTAGGACGAGTGACCGCGTCATTCCCGCGATAACTCTGCCTCAGACACGCCTGTGAGGGTAACGAACCGAATCAAGCCATGAGCGTCCTCAAAGACCAGCCCAGTCTGCCCATGGTTCACGACTGCAGTGACTAGATGACCGTACGATTTCGGGATGCCGCCTTTGACGGGTGTTTGATCGTAGCGTGCCAACTCGCCTTCCTTCATCCCGTTGACGCTAACAAACCGGATCACGCCTTCCGCATCCTCAAAGACCAATCCCGTTCCAATGTTGTCCGGAATCGCCGCCGCAAGCCTGCCGTAAGATTTCGGCACAACGCCATGCGTCACGGGATAGTCAGAAGCCAAGGTTGTGCTGTGAGTTCCGGCCAGATATCCAGTCATCAGCAAAAGTACACTCCCAACGACAAACAGTACGCGTTTGCGCATGTGTCTTGTCCCCCTTTTGGATATAGAAAAGCGGCGGTTACGGCGTGACCAGGATCTTATGCATCATGCCAAGATCCTCGTGTAGCAGGATATGACAGTGAAACAGGAAAGTGCCGGCGGTCGTGGGATCGCTGAAATCCATTCGCAGCTTCACGCTGTGGTAGGGTCCGGTGCCTCCCCAGTACGGGATTTCGATGGTGTCACGAAGATCGTTATCCGGAGCCGGCTTGCCATCGATCTCCATGACCCGAAAGTGGATCTGGTGAATGTGGAAGGCATGGGTCTCAAGGGCGCGGTTCTCGATCGTCCAATCTTCAATCGCGCCGACCTTGGTGGTAATCACGGGTTGTTCGTTGGGCTCGAAGACCTTCTGTTTTTGTCCGTCTACGGTGATGTAGAACTGGATTGGACCATTGGTGCCGCCGAATTCCTCGGAAAAAAACAGCTTGCGTTGAATGGTCGCGGGCTGCTTCGCAAAGTCGAAGAACTTTACCCCATCCGCGGAGGGGGACGTGGTCTTAGGCATGTGCGAGTACGACGCGTCGCTGGTGGTTTCGATACTTGCCAGTTTTTGCGATAAGTCCAAGTTTCCTGTCGGGCCGGTGTTGTAGGTGTCCGTGAAGAAGACGGCGCTTCCTCCGGTCGGGGGAGCTTGCACGATAAACTCCGCGCGCCCTGCCGGGGGTACCAGGATTGTGGTTTCGTTCCTCGTCTGGGCGAGAGGATAACCGTCAAGCGCGATCAATTCCATGGGTTGCAGCACACCGTTGAGTTGGATCTGTAGCTGGAGGAAATCCTGAATGGTGGCGTTTGCGACTCGCCAGAACTGTTTTTCCCCGGGCTTCATCTGGATAATCGGGGATGTCCCCAGAAAGGGCGCAACCTGGTAGTTGAGCGTCAGGAGATAGGGACCAGGAATCCAGGGCACCAGGTACTGCTGCCGAATCACGAAGACCCGTTCGGCCAGTCCAGCAACCTCAGGTCGGACTTTTTCCATTCCCTCAACGATGAGCGCGCCAGCGGCGCCACCGTTCACCTGAAACTCGGTAAAGCCATGCACGTGCGGATGGTACCAATAGAGACCAGGCGGCTGTGTGGTGGGAACGTGCACGTTGAACTGGAACCCAGGTGTGCCCGGCTGAATCAGAGTAGTGATTACGTCATCCTGATGGCAGACGGGAGGAACGTTCATGCCATGGAAGTGCACGTTGGTGGAATTGATGGTCGCCGCGCCGCCATCGCCGCAAGTTGGGCCGGATGGCGGCGCCATGTTCATCTTCATCGACTCGCTATTTTTGATCCCGTCGACGACATTCAGATTCAGCACGTCTCCCGGATTGACGCGCAGGGTCGGGGCTTCCACGATCTGGTTGGGTGCCTGATAGTTGTAGCAAAAGTGCGTATACCCAGCAGTGTCCACGGAGTGCTCGAGCGTGAATTTGGCAGTAAGAGCTCCGTTCTGCGAAACAATATTGAACGGATCGGCAACCACAGTCCCCGAGGCCGGACGAGCGGGGCAATCTTGCGCCACTGGCTTCAGATAAGAGCAGCCGCACACCACGATCGCAAGCAACCACCTCAACAAGCAGCGCATACCCCAATTCCTTTCCATTTTTGCAAGCTCCCCAAGGGCGACCGGCGTCACCCAGTCTACTTTTTATCCTAGAAAGACCGCGGAGGATAAGCACCAATGGACAGCAACCCAGGGCTGTTTGGATCGGAGACTGGCGATCCCGCAGCTTCCTGTAGCGTACATTTCTGGCCCGACGAACTGAGCGTCACCGTTGCGATTCCCGACACACTGCTGAACTCGCCAACATATACTCCGCCACCGTTGCCAGTTTGGTTGATCGGGGCCATGCCCGTGAGATACGACCAGTTGGTGGACAGTCCGCTGAGTGGTGGCGAGGTGCAACCTTTGGAAAGTTTGCCCGTGCTCTTGTCAAAGAACAGGGCGGTGACGGTGGCTCCTTGCGTGTTGATCACGTACAGCATCGTTTCATCCGGACTCAGCATCAGGTTGCTGGAGCTAATGCTCGCTGTGGATGTGTAGACTTTCGTCTTGGTCAACTTGCCTGAGGAGATGTCAGAAATTTCCACGTTGAGCCCAGTGGAGGTGTCCCCGAAAATCGCGTAGTGTCCATCGCTCGTGATATCGATGGAATTTGCATATGTGGCTTCTTGCGAAGTCACTGTTGCGGTGGAGGACTGTTCGTCGCCGTTGGGAACCGGAGTGCCACCCGAGATGTTAAAGGACTCGATCGAGCCGTCGGTGTAGCTGGCGATCAGCATGGTGCCATGAACCGCCATGCCGTTGATGATTCCACCGTGCAGGCCTGCAACCGAAGTATCGTTGAGAAATGCCAGACTGCAACCCGCCTGCACGGCGAACGTTCCGATGGTATTCGAGTCGCTGAAGCTGGCATACAAATAGTTGCTGTTCATCGCCAGGCCGATGCCATTGGAGGCGCCGCCATCGGTACCAGATCCGCTCGCCTTGCCACCCACGGTCAAGGTGTTGACGGCAATTCCCACAACGTCAGCGTTGGCAGCTTCCGACGCATAAACGCACTGCTGATCGGAGCTATTCAGCACGGCGACCCGGTTCATGCCAAAATATCCGCCCCCAATCCCAAACTGGCCCGTCTGCACCTGTTGCTGGAAGACCGGTAGACCGTTGCTGCCCACCGTATAAAAGCTGACGCCCGTCAGGAACGGAAACGCCGAGTCATCGTTGGTGACCACGTATTGCGTTCCAGCTGTGGCAAGCCCGCTCACGGTGAGAGCGCCCACCAGCAACGCAAGCGAGCGCAACAAGCACGATGTTGCAAATCTCTCCATACTCGATTCCTTCATGCGCGGCGAAAGATGTCTCAGCCGAGGACCGCGTCCTTCTGAATTACCTCGGCTAAAACGCTCCAAGCGCTGTGCTCGTCCTTAGGGGAACGAGCACAGCGCCTGGGGGAAAACGACTGCTCGGTCGTCGAAGCCACTGCGAGGTGGCGTTAGTTAATGGTTACGGACTTGGCTGCGGACGCAATCCCGTTCGTGACCACAACCAGACTGGCTGCTCCGGTGTGGATGGTGGCCGGAACGTCGAACTGGGCGGACACGAGCTTCGTCCCCGTGGCAACCCCGCCCAGCCAGCTGTGCGTCGCGCAATAGACGATGGCGCCAGTGGAATCGGTGATGCGAACGATGGGGAAGTTCGTGGAACTCTGGTTGTCATCTCCGTAGTAGGCGCCTTGCGTCAAGCCGTTGAACTGAGTCCCGGAGATTTTATTGTTCTTGCTGCCGTGAGTCAGAGTTGCGGCAACGCTCTTGATTGTGGGAGCGCAACCGGTGCACCCAGTGGTCGACGCAGGTGTGTAGATCTCGACCTCGGACGAGAAGTCCGTGAAGAGAACCTGGCCGGTGGGAAGGACAACCATGCCGCCCACATAGGAGGAGTCGATCCCGGCGTTCGGCGGAGCGCTGGTCGCGTTCAATGTGGTGCCGTCCCATTCGAAGAACTTGCTGCCCGTATTGAATACGCCGGGGCTGGTGTCGAACAGAGCGTTGCCATTGGGCAGAACTGCAGCTGGTCCGTCGGCGATGTCGAGGGTGCCTCCGAACTTCGGAGCCGAAGCCCAGGTGCCTGTCGACACGGTGTAGATTGCGTTGTTGGTGGTAGCGCCTGCGGCAAACACGGTTCCGTTTGGCAACAGAGGCATCGGGCCGAGTTCAAGCGAGGACGGATCGACCAGGTTCACAACGGTGTTGTTCGAAGGGGTGGTCCATGCGCCGGTCGTCGGGCTGTAGATCTGGTAGCCCAACTTGCAGCACGAGGACTGTCCGACATAAGCGTCGACGGTGAGGATGTCGCCGCCGGGCAGCATCGTCCAGCCTTCTTCGTCGTTCCAGTCGAACTTGCCGGTGCCGGTGCTGGCCCAGGACGGAGTGGTTCCGGTCAGCGTCAGAATGGCTTCCTGGGTGGTGCAGCAATTGGCCTGCATCAAGTGTCCGTTCGGCAGGATGATACTCTGGGCATCGCCCACGGTGGTCCAGCCGGTGGGGGCCGCGAGGCTCGTCCATGACTTGGTCTTCGGGTTGTAGAGAGCGCCCAAGGTTGTCCAAACCGCGCCGCCGTTGTTGTACTCGCCGCCAATGACTACAACTTGGCCGCTGGGAAGCAAAGACGAACCGAAGTACAGAGGGTTGTAGCCGCTGGGCAGGGTGCCAGCGTTCGACCAAGTTCCGTTGATGTAGCTTCCGGTGGAGTCCGGTACCAGGCGGTACCAAGGATCAGAGTGAGTCTCGAAAAACATGCTGTTGACCAGCACCGAGCCGTCGTTGAGCAGCAAAGCGTGTGCGACTGCCGATGCGGGAGCGTTCTTTGTCTTCGTCCATGTACCTGCGGTAAATGGTTCCTGGGCGCTCGCGATAGTGGACCAGGCCAGCAACGCAAGCAGAGCAATTCCGAATGTTCGGAAGACCTTCATAGTATAGTGACCTCGCATTTTTGGGTTAATCGAAACGTGGCTTCGGACGCGGGATTCCGTTGATCTGCCACCACAGAAAAGAGTCCCCAAGGCAGTCCAACTGAAAGTCCCAAAGTCGGTGGATTATACCCTGCTCTGCAGCGGTTCTAAAGAGTTGTCACGAGAAAATTACAAAGTTTTTTTGCACTCGAGGCAACTGCGCAAGAAGTTGCAAACTTCGACGTAGGAGTCTGCAAGATCTTGCAGACTTTTGCTCGGGTCCCCGTCATCGGGTCGACGGAATGCTCAGGGTCGAAAGACTCACCCCTGGCTTTGAGAGTGCCGGATTACTCTTCATCCACCTGCGGCTCTTCCTGATGAAGGTCCGCTTCTAACTGGACTTCGGGGACTTTGGATTCACGCAACAGGCGATTGAGCGCGGGCAAGTCCGTGCTCTTGAATTCGCTCCAGCGTTTCAAGACGTCGGCGCTGTCATGTTCCGTCGCCGACAAAGCTGCCAGTTGAGCAGAAGTTGGTTCGGCGTCGGCCTGCCATATCTGCTGGTAGAGTGTGCCGGCTTGTCCGTTGACGCGGCCGAGCGTGACTTCCTGGGAAGGCGGAGCGAAGAATCCGCCGGGAGCGCCGAGGAGTCCGGTGAGTTTCTTGTCGATTGCGGCAATCGCGTCTTTCGCAGGGTTGTTCGCCTGCGTGTTGAGCTTATCGAGCTGTGCGCGAATTGAGCCACCCTGCAGAAGGACCTGTGCCGATTCGGTCATGATGGATGCAATGCGCGTCTCCGCCTGGAATTTTTTCTCGAGTCCTAGCATGGGAGTCCTGACGCGCGGGTCCATCTTGATCGTCAACAGTGCACTGAAAGATTTTCCGTCGACCGTGAGCCGGACTGTGTAGGTGCCAGGCAGAACGGTTGGCCCCAACGGTAGACGAGGTGTGTCGTGCGGAATCGCGGCAATCGGATATTCATGGCGTGTCGAGGCCGGCGCTGGATAATGCAGATCCCATATCCAGCGGTGCATTCCGGCGGCGGTCGAAAGTTGCCGGGGCTTGCGGACCCAGTACAGCGGGATCAACTGCTTTTGTAATTCCTCCTCGGTAATGTCGGGCTTGTCCGTGTTGGAGAAACGACGGACCAGATGTCCCTGCGCATCGAGGATTTCGAGCGTGACCGCGGATGCGGAAGCGGGCAGGTCGTAATCAAGAATGGCTCCGTCGGGCGGATTAGCCCCGACAGGTTCGTCGGGCGGAAGCGGCGTATCGGTATAGGTGTCGCGCTGCACGCGGTAGGCGGGCGCCGGAGCGAAAAGGTGTACCGAGTTCGCAATTGCGGCCGAGGCTTCGCGCAGGGGAGCGATGTCGTCGAGAATCCAGAACGAGCGGCCGTGCGTCGCCACGATCAGGTCGTCTTCATGAATCCACAAATCACGCATGGAGGTGTGCGGCAGATTCAGTTGCAGCGACTGCCAGTGGTCGCCGTCATCGAAGGAAACCCATACAGAGTTTTCCGTGCCAGCGAATAGCAGGCCTTTGCGGACGGGATCTTCGCGCACCGTGTCTACGGGGCCGAAGTCGGGAAGGCCCGCGGTGATCAGGTTCCAGCTCTTGCCGCCATCGTGGGTGCGATAGATGTAAGGATGAACGTCGTTGATGCGGAAGCGGCTCACCGAGGCG
>PMUM01000468.1 GCA_003166855.1 Acidobacteriaceae bacterium
GCCGGCAGCTCTTTGCTGAAAGCCCGGTAGTCGATATTGAAATAAAACGCGTCGGTCTTTTGCGTCCCTTCGTTCGTCACCGTGATGCGCGCATGCTTCTGAAACGGCATCGGGAAAAAACAATTCAACGCCTTGTCCGCCCCCACCGACAGCGGCTGTGACTGGTAAAGGTGATAATCCCCCAGCCCCAGCCCGAAGAAATCTCCAATGGGAGTCTCGACGCTGGGAGTGCCCTCCCCATCCCAATACATCCGCAGCACCAGCGCCTTCAGATGATTCGGATCATCGCTGGCAATCGTCACCCAGACATGACTGATCAGCCCGGGCCCAGCCTCGTCGAGCAGCGTGAGAGTCTCTCCCGGCGCAATGCTCCGCGCATCCGCATTCCCGCCCGTCCGGTCATAGCTGGAAACCCGCTTCTGCACATAATCCTTAGCCTGCGGCAGCGACGAAAGCGAGGCGGAAGGATCCTGCGAGAAAAGAGGAAGTGTCAAAAAGCAAAACGCAATTAGAGGAAGAAGTTTTTTCAAGGGATTCTCCACGATGTGTCTCTTGCTACTGTAAGCCGAGGCGTGGTGATTTTATCCCGTTTGCAGCGACGTCGTAACACACAAATCGGACTCGAAAGGATTTGTGGAAGGGCACGGCTTCAGCCGTGCCGTAAGATCCCGCAACTGAGTTGGGCTGTAGCCCCTGCGGGTTTGGTCCACGCCTTAGCGAACGTGGTTCATGCGAAAGAATTCAGAATGTCCTGGGCATAGGCCGCACAACTCGCCCGGTCGGGAACCGCAGACGCGATTCGCTCCGGATATTCATCATAAGTGCGATCGTCGAGCAACCTGCCATTCTTGGCCTTCCTCACACCGCCCCACTGCTTGAAGAAAAACGGAACGCGGTATTTGCGGCATTGATCGCGCACCGAGATCACCCATTCCCTCCGCATCGGCCGCGCTCCGGGGCCACTCTCTCCTCCAACGATGGCCCAACTGATGCCAGAGAGATCGAATTCGCCGAGCCCTTCCAGCAAGGGCTCTACCGAAAGGAACCGCACGCGCGCCGGAGCATCTTGCAGGTGGCCGATCCGGGGCAGACCATATTTCTTATCTTCCACGCTGACTCCCCACCAGATGTGTTCCTGCTCCGCCGCAAAATGCAGGGGCCCGCTCAAAAGTTCTTTCAATCTTTCCGATCGCTTGGTGAGCACCTGAAACGTGTGCCACCTGGCGGTGACCATCACACGACACACGGCTTCGATGTAGCTCTCGGGAACACCCTCCTGAAAGAGATCGCTCATCGAATTCACGAACACGAGCTTCGGCGATCGCCACGTAAAAGGCTCGGTCAACTTTTCAGGGACGAGCCGCAGGTCAAAGCCCTGCTCGTATGGATGTCCGTTAACGCCCCGAAACCGCTTCGCAAAGGTCTCGGCATAGCAGTGCTTGCACCCGGGACTGATCTTTGTGCATCCGCGCACAGGATTCCAGGTCGCGTCGGTCCATTCGATGTGGGAGTTAAGTGACACGGATCACGCGCTCTCGTAAACCATTCGTCAACAAAATTCTTAGGCCGCGCCTTACTAGTTCTACTATTTAGGAGGATTCTCAACCAGAATGTTTACTTGGTCCAGCAATTCGATGCCCTTGGGCAGCTTTCCCATTTCAATGCCGGGGTACACGCTGCCCAAACTCCTGAGAAATGCCTCCTCGTCCTCGAGCCCGCTACCACGAATGACTTCCTTCACTAGATCTCTCGCCTTCCGATTGAGCGCGCCGATTTTCCTGTAATATCTGATTAAGCCTGCCCCTAACTCGTTTGCTCGAACAATGCAAACCGTATGCGGCCCGGAACCTCCAAAGTGAACTTTAACTGACCATGTGTCGTTTGCAGTCAATCGCAGCGGATATGGCTGAGGCCACCACTGCCCCCCGATGTTGGTTAAAGCGAAAACATCATCTCCAGGGGGATTTAGGAAAGTGCCCTCAAATTCAAACACACCTCCTTTGTCGCAAGTTCTGATTGTTTGACCTGGTTGTACATTGGTGATCCGAATTCCTAATGTTTGCTGCACTCTGATGAACTTATCGTTCAACACGCGGATCTTCTTGGCTAGTTCTGGCGGAAAGAGTTCCACTTCTATTCCCCGGCTTTGAAGTTCCCAAAGCCCCTTACCGCGAACGCCTTGATTGGGGTCGAGAATCCCGATGAATACTCTCTTTACCTCCGCTTGTCGGATCAATTCTGTACAGCAATCTAAAGGTTCGGAACGCACTTCTGGAGTACAGGGCTCCAGCGTGGTGTAGACGGTGGCCCGGGGCAACTGCTTTCTGTCCACGACTCCTTTCAATGCAACTTTCTCAGCGTGATCGTCATCGCGCGATTCTCCAGTTCCTCTTTGCCCCTTGCCGACAATAATGCCATCGACAGCTATCACCGCACCAACTTTGGGTATCCGATCCGCGATCGGCTTGCAATGTTCTGCCAAGGAAATCGCTTCTTTCATAAGTTCTTCATCTGTCATCGAATCTCCTGAATTGACAGGCCTTGGAATGCCGCTTACAGCGGTATATTCCCGTGCTTCTTCGGCGGATTCTTATCCCGCTTGGTCTCCAACATGGCCAGCGCCTGGATCAACTTCTTCCGCGTCTCCCGCGGCTGAATCACCGCATCCACAAACCCGCGGTCCGCGGCCACATAAGGGTTGGCGAAGCGTTCACGGAATTCGTCGATCTTCTCGCGACGAAGTTGTTCCCGATTGGACGCCGCGTCCAGTTCACGCTTGTACACGATGTCGACCGCACCCTCCGGTCCCATCACCGCAATCTCGGCGGTCGGCCACGCATAGTTCACATCCGTGCGGATGTGCTTCGACGCCATCACGCAATAGGCCCCGCCATACGCCTTGCGCGTAATCACGGTGACCTTGGGAACCGTCGCCTCGGCGAACGCATACAGCAACTTCGCTCCGTGCTTGATGATCCCGCCGTACTCCTGCGCGGTCCCCGGCAGAAATCCCGGCACATCTTCGAACGTCACCAGCGGAATGTTGAAGCAATCGCAGAAGCGCACAAAGCGCGCACCCTTCACCGATGCATTAATGTCCAGCGTTCCCGCGAGCACCGACGGCTGATTCGCTACGATCCCCACCGACCGCCCATCGAGTCGCGCAAATCCCACGACAATGTTCTTCGCGTAATGCTCCTGTACTTCGAAGAAGTACGCATCGTCGACCACCGCGTGAATCACATCTTTAATGTCGTAGGGTTGGTTCGACTGCGCCGGAACGATCTTGTCGAGCGCCGAATCCGCCCGGTCGCTAGGATCGGTGCACACTTTCCGCGGGGGCTCATCCAGATTATTCGACGGCAGGAAACTCAACAGCTCCCGCACCATGGATAGACATTCCGCGTCGTCATGCGCCAGAAAGTGCGCCACGCCTGAAGTTTCGTTGTGCGTCATCGCTCCGCCCAGCTGATCTTTCGTGACTTCTTCCAAAGTCACCGTCTTGATCACGTCCGGCCCGGTGATGAACATGTACGAAGTCTTATCCACCATCAGCACGAAGTCGGTGATGGCCGGCGAGTACACCGCCCCTCCCGCGCACGGCCCCATGATCGCGGAAATCTGCGGCACCACTCCGCTATAGATCGTGTTGCGCAGGAAAATGTCCGCATATCCCGCCAGCGACATCACGCCTTCCTGAATCCGCGCTCCACCGGAATCGTTCAGCCCAATCACCGGCGCTCCCATCTTCGCCGCCAGATCCATGATCTTCACAATCTTCCCGGCATTCGTTTCCGACAGCGACCCACCAAACACTGTGAAGTCTTGCGCAAATACGTACACGAGCCGCCCCTCAATGCGCCCGTAGCCAGTGATGAACCCGTCGCCATAGATCTTCTGGTCGGCCATGCCGAAGTCATTGCAGCGATGCGTGACGAGCTTATCGGTCTCCTCGAACGTCCCCTCATCGAGCAGGAACTCGATGCGCTCGCGGGCCGACATCTTTCCTTCTTTATGCTGGCGCTCGCGGCGCTTGGCGCCGCCACCGTCTTCCGCGAGCTGGTTCCGCTTATTGAGTTCGGCGACTTTTTGTTCGAGATTCATGGGCAAGGATTATAGCCTCTGGCCGCAGACCCGGCGTATGAGGCTAATCACAGGGACACGTCTAGAAGAGTATGTCGTCAGAGCCTTGGATCGCAGCCTATTTCGAAGTTCCTGTCGCCGGCGGCGCAACGGTGCTCTTCAAGTCTTCCAGCAGAGCGGTCATCGCCAGGTCGTAGTTTTTCTCCCGGTTCTTGGGCATGCCCGCCGGCTCGACGTATTTGTATATGGTCCACAACGCGACGTGCGTCTTGGGATCAATGAAGATCAACTTGAGCTGAGCCACGAATATCGACCCCTCGTACTTTTCGGTGAAGCCGATCTCAAACACGAGGTCTGCGTCGCCGGGAGCGGACGCCACTTCATATCGCCCCCAGCTCTTCACGGCCGCATAGAACTCGTTGTACGCCCGGTTTGGGCCGCCGCTGTACGTGACGTCCTTGGGTTGATGGAAGAGGGATTCTTCTACCTGCGTTGGAGATGAAAACTCTTTTCGCGCTTACGATTTGCGCGGGGACTGGTGCCGCGGGTACCTCCTGCGGTTGCTGCGCCCACACCGAAATGGTAAGAAATACTGCAACGGCCACAGATTCCAGAATTCTCGACACTGCGTGCCTCCTTGCGTCCCTCGCGGAATGCGTACTCGGTATTGTAAGAGCGATGCGTCCGGGGTCGCGCTTTTGAATTGCTGCCAGTCACCCGCCTTCCTGCTATCAGCCAATAGCCGTGATTGCGTTACACTCTCCACAATGTCTTCCCTCACCGACCAGATGGGCTTCACCTTCCGCCCGCCCGAGCGCCGGGTCTGGAAAGTCCGCGAACTGGTCGGCGCCGTCCGCTCTCACATCGAGCGCGAATATTCCGACGCGTGGGTCGAGGGGGAGATCTCAAATTTTCGTGCGCCCGATTCCGGCCACCTCTACTTCACTCTTAAAGACGGCAACGCCCAGATTCGCGCAGTCATGTTTCGTTCGTCAGCGCGACTGCTCCGCTTCCGCCCGGCCGACGGCCTGCAGGTAATCGTCCGCGGTCGTGTAACCGTTTATGAGGATCGCGGCGAGCTCCAGATTTCGGCAGAGCACATCGAGCCCAAAGGCGCCGGATCGCTGCAGTTAGCCTTTGAGCAACTCAAAGCCAAACTCGAAGCCGAAGGACTGTTCGCTCCCGAGCGCAGAAAGCCCATCCCGACCCTGCCCTCGCGTATCGGCCTCGTCACGTCCGCCCAGGCCGCCGCGCTCCGTGACATCCTGAATGTCCTGCTGCGTCGCCATCATTCGGTGAATGTGCTGATCTATCCCGCGCAGGTCCAAGGCGACGCCGCTTCGCACGAGGTCGCTGCCGGAGTTCGCTTCTTCAACCAGCACGACAACGTAGACGTCATCATCGTCGCGCGTGGCGGCGGCTCCGCCGAAGACTTGGCTGCATTTAACGACGAAGCCCTGGCCCGCACCGTGGTAGCCTCCGAAATTCCCGTGATCTCCGCCGTCGGTCACGAAACCGACTTCACCATCGTCGATTTCGTTGCCGACCTGCGCGCTCCCACACCGTCGGCAGCAGCGGAGCTGGTCATCCGCTCACGTCAGGAAGTTGAAGATCACGCCGCTGCTCTGCACGAGCGTCTCAGTCGAGCTATGCGCTACCGCTTACTGATGGGCCGACAGGCGCTGACCGAACTTGCCCAGCACGGGGCCTTCGCGCGCATGATGGAACTCATCCGCCAGCGCCAGCAGAAGCTCGACGACCTCACCCACCGCATGGAACTCGCCGAGCGCCAACTGCTCGAGCAGATGCATCGCCGCTGGGAGATGATCTCAGCCGCTGTGCGCCACTACGATCTGCGCCTGGTGCTCTCCGGAATGCGAAAGCAACTGGACAGCGGAACCGCCGCCTTGGTCGCGGTAATGCGCAACGTTCTCCTGCAGCATCGCGTGCGCAGCGAGCGCTTCCAGACCGCTCTCGAATCGCTCTCTCCCTTGGCGATACTCGATCGCGGATACGCGCTGGTCTTCGACTCTGAGGGCAAGGTGCTAAAGGACGCGCGGGGCCTGAATGTCGGCGACGAAATCTCTGCGCGCCTGGCCCATGGCGAGATTCGGGCTGCCGTGACTAAAAAGCAAGAATAAGCTTGTGCACGATAACGTTTTTGCAATTTCGTGTAAAAGTTCGTAAGCAGGCGAATGCGGGAAATGCGCTGCATTACAATGGATTTTCAGCATCAGCCATACACCAGGAGCGATTCGAGTGACGCCAGTCATCACGTCATGGACGCAAGGCGCGTGGATCGCGCTCGACATTCTCCTCGTCGCGCTGCTCATATACCAGGTGTTGGTCATGATTCGCGGCACCCGCGCCGTCCCCATGCTCGTGGGACTGGTCGTCGTCGCCGTCACCTTCTATCTGGCACGCATCGGCGAACTCACCACGCTGAACTGGGTCGTGAGCCATGTGCTGCCTTACCTCGTGTTTGCGCTGATCGTCGTCTTCCAGTCGGAAATCCGCCACGTGCTCGCCGACTTAGGCAGAAGGCTGACTTTTTTCAGCGGGTCCTCGGCCGACAGCGATTCCTACGACGACATCGTCCTGGCCGCCAATCTTTTCTCCCAGCACCAGACGGGCGCGCTCATCGTGATTGAACGCGAAATCGGACTGCGCACCCACATCGAAAGCGGTGTACCCCTCGACGCACGCCTGTCCTACGATCTGCTGGCTACGATTTTCCGTCCCAGCGCTCCGTTGCACGACGGCGCCGTCATCGTGCAGAAAGACCGCATCGCGGCCGCGGCTTGCTTCCTGCCGCTCTCCATGAATCCTCTGCTCTCGACTCAACTCGGCACCCGGCATCGCGCCGGAATCGGCATCACCGAAGAAACGGACGCCATCGCCGTCATCTGCTCCGAAGAGACTGGCGCGATCAGCCTTGCCATCGGCGGCAACATCGAGCGTGACTTGACTGTCGAGCAACTGCGCGCGCGCCTGAGCAGCGAATTGCGCCGCTACATGGCGCCCGTCACTCTGCCAACTTCGATCGCGCAGAATAACGAAGACGAGTCCGACACTCTGCTCGACTCGCCTTTGCACGATCCTACGCAGCAGCGCAAGTCGGAATCCGGTGCGCAAACGGAGCCGTTGCCATGATCCAATTCTTCCAGCGCTACGTGCTCCACAATTTTGGACTCAAGGTGTTGTCCCTGCTTCTCGCCACCGGACTGTGGTTCCTGATTTCGCGCGACGAGCAGCCCGCGGAAGTGGCCCTGCACGCGCCCATCGTCTTTCAACATTTCCCCTCACAACTGGAGATCAGCTCCGAATCGATCCAGGAAGCGCAGATCCGCGTGCGCGGCCCGGAGCGCGTCATCCGCCAGTTGCAAGCGAATGAGGTCCATGCCGAAATCGACCTCGCCGACGTCAAATCGGGCGAACGAACCTTCGACCTTACCTCGCAGCAGGTGCGCCACCCTGGAGACATCACCGTTGTACAAGTCGTCCCCAGCCAGTTGCACCTGGCTTTCGACACGCGCATGACTCGTGACGTCGAGATTCATCCCCGTGTGACCGGCGATTTTGCCGACGACGAAGTCAAAGTCGAGGCCGATCCCCCCCGCATCACCATCACCGGCCCCCAGCATCATGTGGAGAAAATCAATGCGGCGACGACGGATCCGATCGACGCCACCGGAACGCGCGGCAAAGCCGTCTTTACCACCAATGTGTACGTCTCAGATCCTCTAGTGCAAGTTGTGCAGGCGACTTCGATTCGTGTGACCGTCCTAGTCCAGAAAGTCGGCACCGCCTCAGCGCACTGATCTTGGACAATAGACGATGGCGTCATCCCGAGCGGAGCCGTTCTTCAGGCGAAGCGAGGGATCTCTGCGCTGACCAGAACTTCCGGTTAACGCCGCGTTAACCGCTTTCCCCCGCGCTCATTTATCATCTCTAGTCCTACCTTCTCTTCTTATGGGCCAGCAAAGGCAGTTGTTCGGAACCGACGGGATTCGCGGCGTCGCGGGAGAATTCCCGCTCACCAAGCACAGCACTTACTTAATCGGCCGTGCCCTCGGCCATGATCTCGTTCGGACCAGCGCGAAGGCTCAGGTCGTCATCGGTCAGGACACGCGTGAATCGAGTGCCTGGATTGCGAACCGCGTCGCCGAAGGCCTGGCGGCCGTAGGCGTGGATGTTCACAGCGCTGGTGTGATCACCACGCCCGGCGTGGCTTATCTCGCGCGTTCGCGGGCCATGGCGGCCGGCGTGGTCATCTCTGCATCGCACAATCCCTGGACCGATAACGGAATCAAGGTCTTCTCCGGCGATGGCTTCAAGCTCACCGACGCGCGCGAGCTCGCCATCGAAAAAGAAATCTTCGCTTTGCTGCAGAATGAATCTGCCGCCGACGACACGGCGCTCAAAGTTCCGAAGCCATCGCTCCCCGGCGAGACCAACCTGCGTCATGCCTACGTGAAATCGCTTGCCGAGGGCGTGAAGTCTGACCTGAGCAAGCTGCGAGTGCTGGTGGATTGCGCCAATGGCGCGGCCACGGCCGAAGCGCCGGAACTGTTCCGCACCCTGGGAATTCAGGCGACCTTCATCCACGTCTCGCCCGACGGAAAAAACATCAACGAAGGCTGCGGTGCATTACATCCCGAAACGCTGGGGAAAATCGTTGCGGCATCTCCCGGCAAATTCGATTTAGGCGTGACCTTCGACGGCG
Source organism: Acidobacteriaceae bacterium (assembly GCA_003166855.1). Taxonomy (GTDB): domain Bacteria; phylum Acidobacteriota; class Terriglobia; order Terriglobales; family Acidobacteriaceae; genus Sulfotelmatobacter. The sequence continues at coordinate 8,810 of PMUM01000468.1, forward strand.
ACGCCGACCGCGCTCTCTTCTGCGACGCGGCTGGCCGCGTGGTGAACGGCGACGGCGTGCTGCTGGCCGCCGCCCGCGACTTGCACACGCAAGGGAACTTGAAGGCCGATACCGTGGTCTCCACGACCATGTCGAACATGGGGCTGGAGATCGCGTTGAAGAAATCGGGCATTCGCATGCTGCGCGCCAACGTCGGCGACAAGTACGTGCTCGAAGAAATGTTGAAGACAGGCGCCACTCTCGGCGGCGAGCAGTCCGGCCACATCATCTTCCGCGATTGCGACGCCACTACCGGCGACGGTCTGCTAACTGCGCTCCGACTCATGGACATCATCGTACGCAGCGGCCAACAGCTGGCGGAACTCGTCGGCGATCTGAAAGTCTTTCCGCAGAAAATTCAGAACATCCGCGTTCGCGAGAAAACCCCCTTCGCCCAAATCCCAGCTGTCCAGTCAGCCATCGAAGCAGCCGAGCGCGAACTCAACGGCAACGGCCGAGTCGTAGTCCGCTATTCAGGCACCGAAGCGTTGGCCAGAGTCATGGTCGAAGCCGAATCCGAAGAAAAGATGCGCGCCCTGACAGCAACAATCGCCGCCGAAATTCAAAAAGCGCTAGGAGTGTAAGTGAGATTTATGTGGGGACAGCCGCCTTCGGCTGTCTGCCGGGCATAGCCTGGCGGCTTGCTTCCATGTCCTGGCCTAATGCTTCTTGCGCTTGCCCTTCGCCCGCACCGGCTCTTCCTCCAACACCGCGAACTGGATCTTCTTCTCCACCGGATCAATCCTATCCACCAACACGCGAATCTTCTGGCCCAAGCTGTAGATCTTCCGCGACCTCTGCCCAATGATCTCCCGCGTGTTCTCGTGATACGTGTACCGGTCATCGGTCAGACTATTCAGCGGCACGAGCCCCTCAACGAATAGGTCCGTCAGCTCTACGAAAAATCCAAACTTGGTGACGCTGGTAATGAGCCCATCAAAATCCTCGCCCACGCGGTCCTGCATGAACTTCACTTTCTTCCCCTCCATCAACTCCCGCTCCGCATCGGCCGCCCGCCGCTCCGCCCGGCTCGACTCCTCCGCGATCTCGTGCAATTCTTCGATCCCAATCGGTCCGCCCAAAGCCTCGTGTGGCGCGGGTGCCCCCGCCCGCGCACCATCGGGTGGGACTCGACGCTTAGACCAAGGCGAAGCTTTCTCCTCAAACCGCGGGTGCCCCACCCTTGTCGCGGTCTTTGCGACAGGGTGGGGAATTTGACTTAGGTCTTGGTTTGAGCTCTGCCCCGAACCTTGCCGCAACACATCCTTCAACACCCGATGCACAATCAAATCCGGATACCTCCGGATCGGCGACGTAAAGTGCGTGTACGAAGTCGCCGCCAGCGCGAAGTGACCCAGATTCTCCTCCGAATATCGCGCCTGCTTCAGCGACCGCAGCATCAGGTAGCTCAGAATCCGCTCCTCAGGTTTCCCCGCGATTTTCTCCGTCAGCTTCTGATACATGCGCGGCGTGATGTGCACTTCGTTCGGCAGCTCAATCTCACGTACCCTCTTTCCGGTCCCGTAAGCTGCGCGCCGGTCAGTCTTCGTCTGCACGCGATGGATCGGAAGCGCTCCCACTCCCAGCGAATACCCAAACGTCGCCGCGATCACTTCAAAGTCATACACCCGTTTCGCATCCGGCTTCTCGTGGATCCGATACAGCGACCCTACGTGTCTCGACTCCAGATCGTGCGCCACACACTCGTTCGCCGAGAGCATGAATTCCTCAATCAGCCGGTGCGCGATGTTGCGCTCTGACCGCGAAATGCTCTTCATCAACCCAAGCTCGTCGAACTCGATCACCGGCTCCGGCAGATCGAAGTCAATCGATCCTCGCCGTTCCCGTTTGCGATTCAGAATCAGCGCCAGGTCGCGCATCAGCTCAAACGTCGCCACCAGCGGGGCATATCGCGAGCGCGCCGCGGCATCGCCCTCCAGCACCGCGTTTACCGCGGTGTACGTCATGCGCTCCACCGACCGGATCACGCCCTCACTCAACTCGTAGCTGACGATCTCGCCGCGATGATCCATCTCCATGACGGACGACAGCACCAGCCGTTCCACCTGCGGCCGCAAACTGCAAATGTCGGTTGAAAGTTCCAGCGGCAGCATCGGGACGGCGCGGTCAGGAAAATAAACGCTCGTGCCGCGGAGCCGAGCCTCCTGATCAAGCGCCGACCCCGGCGTCACATACTGCGCCACGTCGGCAATGTGTACCTGCAACTCGAAATTGCCGTTCTCGAGCATGTGCACGTAGACGGCATCATCAAAGTCGCGCGCCGTCTCCCCGTCGATGGTCACAATCGGGAGTCCGCGAAAATCGCGCCGCCGCTCCAGTTCGGTCGATGAGATGACTGCTGAAGTCTGCTGCGCTTCCTCCAGCGCCGCCGCCGGAAAATGATGCGGCAGATGAAACTTGCGAATCGTGATCTCGACATCCACGCCGAAATCATCCTCGCGCCCCAGAATCTCAGTCACCCGCCCCCGCGGATTCTGCGTAGGTGAAGGCCAGTCGGTGATCTCCACATCGACCACCAGCCCCTCAAGATCGTCCCATTCCGCGGGGCGTGCGACCTCGTCGCCCAACACGCGATCGACAGATTTCTTGCTTTTCCGTAGCGCCGGCGTCCCGCCGGCTGTCCCGGGGGCATCCTGCCCCCGGTTGCCAGGTCGGGCCGACGTTGGATCGCTCGCCTCCGGCCGCTCCATCCCCGCCGGAATCAAAATCTCCTGCGTAATCTTGCTGTCGATCGGCCGCACATACCCCCCGCGGCTCCCGTAGTGAAAAATTCCAACCACCGTCGGATGCGCCCGCACCACCGGACGCACAATCCGACCCTCGGCGCGCCCGTCCGGACGCACGTTGCTGATGTCGACCAGCACCAGGTCCCCGTGCATGGCATTGCCAATGAGATGCGGCGCGATGAAGATGTCGCCCGTGAGCTTCGCCTTAAGCGCTGGACTCAACGACTTCGAGTCCGGAATGACAAACCCGAATCCGTCGCGGTGCATGGTGAGCCGTCCCGCGACTAGATTCTTGTCCGCAGCGGCCGCTGGCAGTGCATAACGATCGGCGTCAACCGAGAGCAGCGTCCCCCGCGCCACCATCTTCTGCAGCAGCGAATCGAGTTCGCGACGCTCGTCCCCGCGCAGTCCGAGTTCGCGCACGAGTTGCTTAAATCCGGCCGCCCGCTTGGGCTGTTTGGCAATGTGTTTGAGAATGGTCGAATCGGAGAGCATAGAAGGAAGCTGTCAGCGATCAGCCGTCAGCTCTCAGCTTAACCCATCGCCGTGATTTCGAAGGGACTGGATTGCATCACCATCTGTCCCCGCCCCCACGCGGCGGCCAAGCACCCAGCGCGCGCCGCACCATCGCGATCTGCCCCACGTGATAACTGTTGTGCGCCACCATCTGCCAGAGCACGGCTTCGAGGGTTCCAGCAAGTTTCCTGTCGCCATCGTGCGCGCTCTCGATTTCGCGCTGCAGTTCCTGCGGAGAAGACTTCGCCAGCTCGGCAAACTCGCCCAGGTATTCCGCCATTTCCGTCTTCAGTCGTTCCCATTCCCGCGCATCCGCGGGCGCCGGCGCGGCCGGAAAGCTCTCCGAACTGTGCTCAGGATAGCTCGGCCTCTCGCCCCGAATCCGCCGCAGCTCGTACGCCATCCAGTAATTCATGTGGAAGACGAGGTACCCAACCGAGTGCGGAAATCCCGCCGCATGCCGCGCAGCCAGTTCAGCAGTGAGATCTTCCACGCACGCGACCGGATCAGCGTGCGCTCCCTTACCGCGAAGCAATTCCGTCAGCACTCGCTGTGTCATGTCCGAGAGGAGGGCCTCAGCCGAATAAGCTATGTCATCCTGAGCGGAGCGAACGAGCTATGCACGCTCCCGCCGCCGGCAAAATTGCATGGGTTCTTCGCTCCGCTCAGAATGACATGCAATCAAAACGGGCAAGCTCACCGCCCCACAAAGTACTTCTCCTCCAGAATTCCCCGATGATGCAACTCATGTCCCGCGATGATGTAAGCCAGCGCCCGCACGCTCACTTCATTCTTATTCGCCACCCCGCGCAGCACCCACGCGGCCTCATCCAGATTGCGGAGCAGCGTCAGCGTCGCCCGCCGGACTGCAATGTAATCTTCAATAATCTCCGCCAGGGGCGCCCGCGCAAACGGACCATTCTTCACATAGTCGTCCTGCTCGAATCCCGACAGCGGCGTCTGGTCGCCTCGGGCGATCCGCAGCGCGCGGTACGCAAAAATTCGCTCCGTATCGCAGACATGCCCCAGCACTTCCTTCGCATTCCATTTATCGGGCGCGTAACGGAAATCTCCATCGCTCTCATCGCGTCCGGAGAGAAGCATCATCGTCTGCCGCCTCTGCGCGTCGAGCGTTCCCAGAATGTCGGTCCCTGCGATCTGCGAAATGTACCGGTCATAATATGGCGCATATTCGCCCGGCTCAGGCCGCGCGATCGTAAACGTTGATGCATTCACCACGGCTGGTTCTGACATGCGCTGCTCCAATATAGAAGTCTGCCCCAAAGCTCGATTTCGGAAGAAAATTTCTGAAGAATTAGACTCCCCACTCCGGCTTCGGTTTTCGATAAATCTTCACCCTTGGAAGCATAACCCTCCTGCCCTGTGGAAGGGTACGGTCCGGCAGATTTTTCCGGGAATCGTTACACCCCACCACGCAGAAAATATGCAGCCCGCTCCCATCGAGTCCATCTCTCCGGGCCCTCTCCCATGTACCATCCGAGGAACTCCCGATTGAAAATAAAGGATTTTCCACAGGGCTCACTTTGAGCCGCGGGAGTACAATCGGCTTTGGTCACGAAAGTGCGGC
>PMUM01000177.1 GCA_003166855.1 Acidobacteriaceae bacterium
GGATGGTTCTGGGTGCCGGGACCGGTTGTCGTCCGGCCGGTCTGGGCTCCGGCGCTGGTCGCGTTCGTGGGTGGCGGCCCGGGCTTCCGGTTCTCGGCTGGCGTTGGCGTGGGATGGTTCCCGCTCGCTCCGGGAGAAGTCTACCTGCCCGGATACCACGTGAGCCGCGCGTACGTGAACAACGTGAACATCACCAATACGGCGGTGACGGTCACGAAGGTCACGAATGTGTACAACACGGTCATCGTCAACAAGAGCACGACGATCAACAACATTACCTACGTCAATCAGCACGTAAACAACGGAGTGACGGTCGTCTCGCATGACACGTTTGTGAATGCCCGGCCCGTGGCGGGGAACGTGATGAGAGTCGATCCTAAAGAGATTGCCTCTGCACCTGTGAGCCATATCGCGCACGCTGAGCCGATCCGCACCAGCGTGATTGGGGCAGGACGGCCTGTCTCCGTGCGGCCGCCGGCAGCAGTGATCAGCCGTCCGGTGGTTGCCGTCCGGACGCCTCCGCCGCCTCCGCGCTCGATGGAGCAGCGGCAGGTGCAGGCGGGTGGACATCTGAACGAGCAGGCGCTGGTTCGTCCCGTGGGACCCGCGCAGCCCGCGCCGACGACTCAACGGCCGCAGCAGACGCAGGAAGGCTTCAAACCCTTCACTCCGACGAATGGCGGAAATAGCCAGGTCCGGCCAATGCAGCCGACGCAGCCGCGGACGTACGAGCAGCAGGGAACTCCGCCGCCGGAGAACCGCAATGCGCAACAGCAGGAGAATCGCAACACACAACCTGCGAACCGCGAATTCCGTCCACCGCAATCGGAGCAGACAAGGCCGCCGGTCCAGGAGACGCATCCACTGGTGCGGCCGACGCCACCAGTGCAGGAGCGCAGTCCGCAACAGGAGCAACAGCAGGAGCAGAAGTTCAATCAGTGGCATCAAGCGCGCCCTGCTGCTCCTCCGCCAGCGCCGCGGCCTCCAGAGCATAAACCGGCGCCTTCGAAGAAGGGACATTGACGCTGACGGCTTTCTTGCGGTGTGATAGGGTTCGCATGCAATGCACTTGCGGACCACAAAATCAGTAACGGCTACGCCGGGAGACGACTGCTCCCGGCGTAATTCTTGTGAGGCGGCGACGTTCCCCGCCGAGCAGTCATCAAAAGATCGAGATCGAGCGAGATGACCGAAGCCAAGCGTCCGACGATTAACTGGATGGATGTCTTGTGGCTGGTGCTGCTCGCGGCCTTGGCACTGCTGCCGCCCATCGAGGAGTACCACAAGCAGCTCATCCTGCTCGCCTTCGGCGTGATCCAGTTGGGAGAGAGCTGGCTGATCGCCCGCGTGCCCCACCGCGGCCCGGCTTACCTTGTGCTGCTCAAGATCGGATTGGCCACTTTACTGCTACCCCACACCGGCGAAACCCCGATCAATAGCTACTACTATCCCATCTACTACTTGCCCGCGATCACCGCGGCGGAGTATTTCGGCCCGTGGGCCACCTTGTTGTGGACGTCGCTGGCATCAGTCGTCTACTGTTCTTATCTCTATCCCGCGTTGCAAGAGTTCGAGATTACGCCAGAGGATTATGGACGGCTGGCGATCCGCATTGTCTTCTTTTTCCTCGCGGCCATGGTGGTCAACCGCTTCGTCATTGAGAGCCGGCGCCAGACGTTGCGTTATCAAGAATTGGCGGAGACTTTGGCCGAGACCAACCGCCGCCTGGAACTGGCCCAGGCTGAGGCCCGCCGTTCCGAGCGCCTCGCCGCGTTGGGCCAGCTTTCCGCGGGGCTCGCTCACGAGATTCGCAATCCTTTGGGCGTGATCAAAGGTTCGGCGGAAATGCTCACGCAGAAACTTGGCGCTTCGAATCCGCTCGCCACCGAACTGGCTGGGTACATTTCGACGGAAACCAACCGCCTCAGCGCGCTGGTCACACGCTTCCTGGATTTCGCACGCCCTTTGCACGCTGACCTGACGCCGCAGGACATCACCACCGTCCTGGATCGATCATTGAATGATGTCGCACAACTATGGAAGGGCGCGCCAGTCCGGGTTGAGAAAGAGTATGGGGCCAATTTGCCACTCGTGCCCCTGGACGAGAGCCTATGCGAGCAGGCATTCGTTAATATTGTGCAGAATGCTTACGATGCCATGGGCGCCGGCGGTGGCAAACTGCGCGTCCAAGTCCGGAAAGCGCGGGCCAGCAATCGCAACGGCGGCAACCTAGACGGAGTCGAAGTGCGCATCGAAGACACGGGGCCGGGAATTCCGCTGGAGTTGCGGGAACAAATATTTAATCCGTTTGTTACCACGAAGAAATCTGGCGTAGGTCTGGGACTCTCCATCGTTTCGAAGATTATTGACGGGCATCAGGGCAGCATCCGGGTTGAAAGCCCCGACAGTTCCGGGGGCGCCGCGCAGGGTCCCGGCGCTCGTTTTGTGATATTTTTCCCAGCCGCCAGCGACAAGGTTGCCGCAGGGCAGACGGCCCATCTGGTGATCTCGTGAGACCCCGCGAATCGAGGGAGACGCGCGCATGCCGGCGATTCTGATCGTCGAAGATGAAGCTAAGATGCGACGCCTGCTCGAGTTGAATCTCGGCGACGACGGCTTCACCACGTTCTCTGCTGAAGACGCCGAGACCGGCCTCAAACTTCTGCGCGAAAACTCCATCGACCTGGTTCTGACCGACCTCAAACTTCCCGGCATGAATGGACTGGAGTTTCTGCAAACCATCAAGCAACACAACGCTGCTCTGCCAGTGGTTGTGATGACCGCATTCGGCAGCGTCGAAACCGCCGTCGAGGCGATGAAGGCCGGGGCCAGCGACTACGTGCTGAAGCCGTTTTCGCTGACCGAGATGCGGATGGTCATCCACAAAGAACTGGACGTCCGCAATCTGCGCGAAGAGAACCGGTCTTTAAGGGAGGCCCTGGGCAGGCGCTATGCGCATCCCAACGTAGTCGCGCGCAGCCCCAAGATGCAGGAAGTGCTCGCGACGGTGGAGCGCGTCGCGCCCACCAACGCCACCGTGCTGCTGGGCGGGGAGAGCGGCGTGGGCAAGGATTTAATCGCGCGCGCTATTCACGAAAAATCGCGCCGCGCTTCCGGCCCATTCCTCAAGATCAACAGCACCGCCATCCCTGAGAATCTTCTGGAGAGTGAATTGTTCGGCTTCGAAAAAGGTGCGTTCACCGGAGCCGTTGCCAGCAAGCCCGGCAAGTTCGAACTGGCGGACAAAGGGACGCTATTCCTCGACGAAATCGGCGACGTGCCACCGGTCACGCAAGTGAAATTGTTACGCGTGCTGCAGGAACGCGAGTTCGAGCGCCTCGGAGGTACACGCACCGTAAAGGTCGACGTGCGCCTGATCGCGGCCACCAACAAGGATCTGCGGGAAGCGCTCGAGCAGGGCACGTTCCGCGAAGACCTCTACTATCGCTTGAATGTGGTGCCCATCGACATCGCGCCGCTGCGGGAGCGCAAGGAAGACATCCCCGATCTCGCAAACCTGTTCATCTCGCGCTTCACTGGAGAGTCCGGCAAGCCCGTCGAAGGCATTACCCCCGAAGCGATGCAGATTCTGGTGAATTATCATTGGCCGGGGAATGTCCGCGAACTGCAGAACATCGTCGAACGTGCGTGTGCTCTGGCGAAGGGCAGCGTGCTCACTCCGGCCGACATCCACTTAGATATACGTCCCGCAAAAGACGCGAATGGCGCCGGCGGATTTCTTCCCGAAGGGATGACGTTGGAAAAATGGGAAGATGAAATGGTGCAGGAAGCCCTGCGCCGTGCCAATGGCAACAAGAGCCAGGCCGCGCGCTTGCTGGGCTTGTCCCGCAACGCCCTGCGTTACCGCCTCTCCAAGATCGGCATCGCCGACGAAGGCGAAAAAGAAGTTTGAGGCACGTTCCCAGATTGGGATGGTTCCGATTTTAATCACGAAAACCAGAGGCCTCTCGTTGGACCGGGCGCATAGAATGGCCGATGAAGGGCAACGTTTGGAGGGTGTTGCCAGTGGGTACTGGACGC
>PMUM01000093.1 GCA_003166855.1 Acidobacteriaceae bacterium
TAATATTGACAATTTCGCCCCTGCCATAATCCAATAGCCGGACCCATGGAAAATACCTCCGCGTCGTCCTCTGCGCCCAGGCTTCGCCGCACGCTCACGCTTTGGGACCTGATTTTCTACGGCATCGTCCTCATCCAGCCCATCGCGCCTGTTCCTTTGTACGGCGTCGCTCAGAAGCTTTCTGACGGACACTTCGTCACCATCATTTTCATCGCGCTGTTTGCCATGCTCATCACCGCGGTCAGCTACGGCCGCATGGGAACGCTCTACCCGACTGCGGGATCGGCCTATACGTATGTGGGTAAGGGACTCAACCCACATCTGGGGTTCCTGGCGGGTTGGGCCATGATCCTCGATTACTTGCTACAGCCCCTGATCAATACCGTATGGATGTCGACCGCATTGCACGAGCGCTATCTGCCGCAGGTTCCCTACATCGTGTGGGCTGCGCTGATTGCCGGGATCATGACTGTGCTGAATCTAGCCGGAGTAAAGTCGTCGGCACGAGCCAATAAAGTTCTGCTCGCCGTGATGTCGGTGGTGGTGGTGTTCTTTGTGTGGCTCGCGATTCGCTACCTGTGGCACGGACAAGGATGGGCTGGCTTGCTGTCGACCGAGCCGTTCTATAACCCGAAGACTTTCAATTCTCACAAGATTTTGACTGCGACTTCGTTTGCGGCGCTGACCTATATCGGTTTCGATGGGGTGACCACGCTCGCCGAAGACGTGGAGAATCCCAAGCGCAACGTTCTGCTGGCCGTTGTGTTGACTTGCATCTTTGCCGGCGTGTGCAGCGGGTTTGAGGCCTATCTCGGGGCGCGCGTGTGGCCGGACTGGCACACCTTCCCGAATCTTGAGACCGCGTTCATGGATATCTGTAGCCGGGTCGGAGGTGTTTTCCTTTTCAACGCGATGGGCGCGATCCTGATCGTCGCGGCTTTCGGGAGTGGATTGACCGGTACGCTCGGAGCAGCGCGGTTGTTGTTTGGCATGGGCCGCGACAACGTGCTGCCGAAAAAATTCTTCGGCTATTTGAAGCCGGGCACCAGCACTCCAACCTACAACATTTTGCTCATCGGAGGGCTCGCGTTCGCCGGAGCGGTCGCCCTCAACTACATTGGGAGCGCATACGAGCACGCGGGGGAGCTTCTCAATTTTGGCGCGTTTCTGGCGTTCATGGGAGTGAACTTTGCCTGTTTCTGGCAGTTTTCGGTGATCACCAAGAAGACCGGTGCGGAACGGAGGCTCGTGCGCGATGCGATTCTCCCGCTGATCGGTTTCGCTTTCTGCCTCGTGATCTGGCTCAACCTCAATATCATCGCCAAGACCGTGGGTGGAATCTGGTTCGCGATAGGATTGCTCTACGTCGGCTACAAGACGAACTGGTTCCGTGCGGCGCCCGTCATGATCGACTTCAGCGATTCCTAGGCGTTCAGCGGGGACGGGAATTTTCGAAATAGCGCCGCGGCGTGGTTCCGAGCGCTTTACGGAACATGGCGATGAACGCGCTTGGTGTGCTGTATCCGGCTTCGAGAGCCGCGTGGCTGATTTTTTCTCCTGCCGCCAGGAGTTCGAGTGAGCGCAGAAGCCGAAGCTGCTGGCGCCATTTTCCCAGCGATAGCTTGGTTTCCTGCCGGAATCGCCGCTCGATGGTCCTCTTGCTCGCTCCTGCCTGCTCGCACGCCCATTCCAAAGAGTGAGAATCGTCCAAGTTTCTGTGCAGAACTGCCGCCACACGCGCTGCCCGGGCATCGGAGGGAGCCGGGAGTTGGAGAGGAACGGCTTGCACAGTCTCCAACTGATCAAGAACAACGTCGATCAGATGGGCGTGGATTTTTGATCTCCGGGTCAGCTTCTCGTGAGTGCACAGTTGAAGGATCAGATGTTGCAGGAGTGGCGAGACATTGACCACGCAGCAGGCCCGAGGAAGACGCCGCGCCATTCGAGCGCGCAAGTAAATCGTCCGCATCGAGACTGCACCTGACATCAGGATGCTGTGGGGAGTTCTGGCAGGTATCCAGACGGCGCGCTGGGCCGGAACGACCCATGTCCCTGCTCTGGTTCGCACCGTCATAACTCCCTGGCACGCGTACACGAGTTGGTCCTCCGGGTGCATGTGCTCGGGGATGACTTGGCCGTGACCCAGTTCAAAAGCCAGTGCTGTGACGGGCGAAGGCAGCTTCGGACAGAGGTGAACGGCTTGTCGTGATTTCGACATTTATTGTCACAATATCGTAATGAAGGAAGCCGCGCAATGGGGTAGGCTTTCTCTCGCGTTTGAAATCGTCGGGGGAGGAAGGCGCCATGCTGGGATCGACGAACATCGTAGCTTTTGTTCCCATTAAGGATTCGGAGAAGGCGCGGCCGTTTTATGAAGGCGTGCTGGGGTTGCGCTTTGTAAAAGACGACGGCTTCGCGATGGTGCTGGATGCGAATGGGATTATGATCCGGGCCGCAAAGCTGAAGGATTTCACTCCAGCGCAGTTCACTGTTCTTGGATGGCAGGTGTCAGACATCGAGAATATGGTGCGTGCGCTGGGAAAAAAGGGCGTGCACTTCGAAATCTTCGGATTCTTCAAGCAAGACGAACTCGGAATCTGGACCGCGCCGACCGGGGATAAAGTGGCGTGGTTTAAGGATCCGGACGGGAATGTGCTGTCAGTTTCTCAGCACGTGTGAGCGTGGAAAGCGTCGGTCTAAAACCGTGCACAGTCCTTCGGATGCATGAAAGGTTGTCCCGGAGGGACATCTGAAAATAGCCCGGCGTTTCAACGCCGGGTGTGGCCGCAAGAGATGGAGCCGAGTCCCGGAGGACGGCTGAAATGGTCGTCCGGCTCGCGGTCGCATTTCAGCCGTGCCTACGGCACGATCCGGCCAGGTGTGATTCCACCCGCCAGTGAACTGGCGGGCTACTTTCGGCGGTCCCTCCGGGACCCATTTCGTCCCCAGCGCTTCCCTCTATTCCACGTTCCAGCCGCTGACTTCGACCGTAGGTTTGGCCGCACCCAATTCGCTGGCGCGGTACGTTGCTGTGACTTCGCGCTTCTCGCCGGGCATCAGGGAGATGTAGTTGTCTTCCCACACGACAGGCAGGATCTCTTCTCCCTTGATGCCTTTGTTGACCTTCAGGCGGATAAAGAACGCGAGACTCTTGTTCGGGTTCTCTAGCGTTACGTGCGTGACTTGTTCTTCGCCTTTGCGCTCGCTGCGGTCGGTGACTTTCAGTTTCACTTTCGGCAACTGCGAGAGTGCTGTGAAGTCCGCGAACGAAGCGGTGGGCGTCATCCACCAATTGGTTTTCGCCCAGTCCAGAGTCTCGGGCTTAGTCGAGAGCCAGTAGAAATTCGAGCCAACAAGTTTGCCGGCAGAATCTTCCAGGCGCAGAGAGAGGAAATACGTGGGGCTCAGTCCAGCGACATCGGGCAACGCGAAAATCTTTGCCGTGCTGTCGGCACCGGCATCGACCGCGTTCGATTGTGTGAACTTCTCGGTCATGTCCAAATTGTAGATTTTGGTCGTCAGCTTCAGACCCTTTGCATCTTCATACTGGCTGCTGACCACCCAGATCGAATGATCGTCGTAGCCGTACACCGGATGCAGGGCTTCCATGGCGCGCTTGGCGCCGAAGTATCCGCCGCCGGGACGCAGGTAGTAGTCGTAGAGATGCCAGATCATCGAAGGCCAGGCGTTGTTGAGCATCCACTGGATGACGCCAGTAGCTTGGTATTTGTTGCGGCTATAGGCCTCGTACATGGCGCGCACGCCTTCGTAAGTCTGCATCTGCGACTTCGTGGCGAAGTCGTTCACGTTGTCGGATTTGCCGTAACGGTTCGCGAGCGCCTCGCTGAACACGCCAATGGTTTTGAATTCGCCACCGCCCGCGTGATAGTCCCAGACGTCGTCGATGGGCCACATGTGGTCTTTGCCCACCATCGCGCGGATGCTCTCAACCGGCGGTACAGCCGGTCCCATGCTGGTTTCGGTGTTGAAGCCGTAAGCGCCGCCGCAGCCGCCGGGATTGCACTGTTTGCGGCCGGGCTGGCCTTCCGGAGTATCGACCTGCCAGTAGCTGGGCGCGACGTATTCATATGGGCCCGTCATCTTGACGCCGCTGTCGCCGGTGACGCTGGTCTTCTTTCCCGTCGCCGACGAAACGACAGGGTTGGGCCAGAACAAATCTTTTTCCACGTCGAGATACATCTGTTCCACGTCCGGCGGCGGAGCGTTGTCGCTGCCGTTCAGCCACATAACGATGCTGGGATGGCTGCGCAGGCGGTAGATCTGGTCGCGCAGGGACTGCTTGGCGATTTCGAAGTCGGCTGGCTTCCAGCGCGGCCAGCGCTCCCAGAAATCGCAGCAGCACCATCCGGCCATGACGAGAATTCCCTGGCGATCGGCGAGGTCGAAGAATTCCTTGGTCTCAAGTTTGCCTTCGAGGCGGACGGTGTTCAGTCCCATGTCGCGAACGTAGCGGAATTCGTCCTGCAGGCGTTGTGAGTTCTCGCGCAGCATCAGGTCGGGGGTCCATCCGCCACCGCGAATCAGAATGTTCTTGCCGTTGATGTGGAACTGACGTCCGCCGATTGAGTTGAAGTCAGAGGTAATTTCGCGAATGCCGAATTCGGTGGCCGAGTGGTCGCTCACCGCGCCACCGACTTCAAATTCCATGTGGAGAGGGTAGAGATTCGGTTTGCCCATCTGCGTGGGCCACCACAGGCGCGGATTCGAGAACACAAGTTGCGAGTACTTATCCGGAGTGAACGTGAGGTCTTTCGTTTCGTTGGCTGCGAGTTCTACATCCTGCTCGAATTTGACGCTCTCGATCTGTCCCTTCAACTTGCCCTTGACCGGCTGATTGTTTCCGTTCTTGACCTGCGCGGTTACGGTGAGTTGTGCGCTGTCGTTGGCCGGAGGATTCAGTTTCGAAACCACTGTGGGATATCGCAGAGCGACCGGCCCGCTGGACGTGAGGTAGACCTCGCGCCACAATCCCATGTTCTTGTCGGGCGGCGCGGGATTCCAGTCGACAAAAGTGATGGCCAGATCGTGGTCGGTCGGTGAGAAAACCTGCACCGCTAGAACGTTCTCCGCGCCGGGCTTCGCGCTGTCGGTCACATTAAACTCGTAAGTCCGCCACGCGCCGGCGACGTTGTCGGAGTTCGCGATCTGCTTCCCGTTCAGCCAGATATTGGCGCGGTAGTTGATGCCGTTGAACTTCAGCCAGGCCGTCTTGCCCTTGTAAGACGCCGGCACGGCGAACTGCTTGCGGTACCACCACGAAATCGCATAGGGACTGTCGGGCGCCATCGGGATGTTGGAGAAATTCCCGCCGATGGGATAGTTCACGCCGGCAAAGTCGCGCAGGTTCATGCCGAACAGAGGATCCGCGAAGGTCTTGTCCTTAACCAGCGCGGCCACCACGGTGGTGGGAACGGTCGCTTCGTGCCATCCCTTGGGAACGAACTGCGGCGTAGAGATGACCTCTCCCTTGGCTTCGACCTTGGCCGAAGTTTGCAGAGACCAGCCAGCGCCCAGCGTCACCTTCGCTTCGGCGGCGTGCTTCATTTGTGCGGCGTCTTGGGCTAAAAGGACTGAAGCCAGAAGAAATTGGGTCAGAGTAAAGAGGGAGATTGTCAGCCGCTTGCTTGAGTTCATGACGCTCCTATCAATATCAATATCAATGGCGGTTCGTGCTTGTGGTCGATCAGGGGGCAAGTTCGCAAAATGTCCCCGAGAATGGATAACATTTATATTAATACGTTTCAATAGCGGAGTTTCGCCGAAGTTGGGCGGCTTGGTTCGGGAAACGCGAGAGCGCAAAAGTCAGCCTTTCCGCATGCGGGCGGTAGCGTTTTGCAACGAGGATAACGTCCGGCGCAGGCGACCCGGCTAGTTTATAATTAAAAATTCGCCTCTACACTCTGGAGTGATAAGAAAATGATTCGTTTCCTGCAAAAGTCCGGGCAAACCACGAAGTATGTTCTGGGCGGGTTGCTCCTGATCATCTGCGCGTCGATGGTGATAACGCTGATCCCCGGTGGTTTGGGCGGAGACGTCTTCACTGGCGGCACGCCCGGCAAGGGCATCGTTGCCAAGGTGGATGGCGGTGACATCACCGCCGACGAGGTGCGCACGACCGCGCGCCAGATGGCGCAACAGGATGCGCAGCGCTATGGCGAAATGGCGTCGAAGCTGATGCCTTTTCTGATCCAGCAGGAGACCATGCGCGCCGTCGACCAGATGATCAATCGTCAGGCCCTGCTGAGCGAGGCTGCGCGCATGGGGCTGAAAGTCACCCCTGCGGAAATCAAAGACGAACTGCAGCACGGCCGCTACGCGGCGACCTTCTTCCCTGGCGGCAACTTCATCGGCCAGACCGAATATGAAGACATGCTGCAGCGGGCGAATCTGACGCCCACCAAGTTTGAAGAGGCCGTGGGCAACGACATTCTGCTCACGAAGCTGCAGGCGCTGATTTCGGGCAGCGCCAGCGTGAGCGATGCGGCGATCCATGAGGAGTTCATCAAGCAGAATTCCAAGGTCAAGTTCGATTACGCGCTCCTGAAGCAGGATGACTTGCGCAAGGGCCTGCATCCGACGGACGAAGAACTGAAGGCGTTTTACGAGAGCCACAAGCAGAGTTACGCAAACTCCGTCCCGGAGAAGCGCAAGGTGAAGTACGTTGTGGTTGAAACGGCAAAGGCGGAGGCCGGCGTACAGGTCACGCCGGACGACCTGCGTGCCTACTACGATCAGCATCGTGCCCAGTACCAGGTGGCGGAACAGGTGAAGGTGAGCCACATCCTGATCAAGACTCCGCTGCCGGGGCCCGATGGCAAAGTGGACGAGAAGGGCGTGGCTGAGGCCCAGCATCGTGCCGAGGATTTGCTGAAGCAACTGAAGAGTGGCGCAAAGCTGGAAGACTTGGCCAAGAAATATTCTGAAGATCCGGGCAGCGCAAAGCTGGGCGGATCGCTTGGCTGGATCGGGAAAGGCCAGACAGTCCCCGAGTTTGAGAAGACTGCGTTCTCGCTTCCCAAGGGTCAGATCAGCGATCTCGTGAAGAGCAGCTACGGCTTCCACATTATTCGTGTGGATGACAAGCAGGAAGCGCACACGAAAAGCCTGGACGAAGTGAAGTCCGAGATCGAGCCCGTCCTGAAGCATCAGAAGGGACAGCAGATCGCTCAGAAGCAGGCTGAAGCGCTGCTAAAGCAAGCTCGCGAGCCGGGTGTGGGTCTGGACGCGGCCGCCGCGGAGCAGAAGATTCCGGTGATCAACTCGGATTTCTTCGCCCGCAAAGACATGCTGCCCGGCCTTGGGCCGTCCACGCAGTTCATGGATGCGGTGTTCGGCGAAGCCGAAAAGGCTCCGCCGGATGTGGCTCCGGCATCGCAAGGCATCGTCGTGTTTCAGTTGCTGGCGGTGAAGCCGGCCGCGACGCCATCGTTTGAAGAGATCCGCAGCAAGGTGGAGGAAGAGTTCAAGAACGAGCGCTCTTCTCAGTTGCTGACGCAGAAGATTCAGGAGCTATCGGACCGCGCCAAGTCCGAGCACGATCTGAAGCGCGCGGCCAAGGAACTGGGTGCGACGGTTAAGACCAGCGACTTCGTTCTGCCTGACGGGCAAGTGCCCGACGTCGGTTCGATGTCTGGACAAGCCTCGGTAGCCTTCAACATGAAGCCTGGGGAGATCAGCGGTCCGATTAACAGCGGCACGAACGCCGTGGTGCTGGCGGTCCTCGAGAACCAGCAGCCTACGGATGCAGACTTTGCCGCAAAGCGCGATCAGATCCGCGATCAACTGCTGCAGCAGAAGCAGCAGGAGCGCTTTGGCCTTTTCGTTTCGAGCCTGGTCGACGAGATGACGCGATCGGGGAAGATCAAGCGCAACGAAGAAGAGATCAAGCTCCTGGGCCGCAACGGCAGCGAGCCGGGAATCTAGCGGCGGTGACATGCCTTTTCCGCGCGCCGCAGGCATTCTGTTGCATCCCACGTCGTTGCCTTCGCGCGGCGGGGTTGGTGATTTTGGGCCGGCCGCTTATCAATTTGTAGATTTTCTCGCTTCCGCCCGCCAGGGCCTTTGGCAGGTTCTGCCGCTAGGCCCACTTGGCTATGGTAATTCGCCTTACTCCTCTACATCCGCTTTCGCCGGAAACCCACTGCTGATCAGTCTGGAACGCCTCGCTGAGCGTGGCTGGATCGACCTGGGGAAGCTCGATTCGGCGAAACTCGCGGGCACTGCCGCCGGTTCCGGCCCCGTCGAATACGAGCAGGTGTTCGCCCGGAAGATGCCGCTGTTGTTTGAGGCGGCGCGAAATTTTGTGCGCTCAGCTTCGGGTGATGCGTTGCGTCGGTTCGAAAGTTTCTGCGCGGACAATGCCTGGTGGCTGGAGGATTTTGTTCTATTCGATGCCCTGCGTGCCCGGCAAAAGCTTGAAAGCTGGAATCATTGGCCGCGGGATTTGGCCCACCGAGAGCCGGCTGCGTTGGACAAGGCTCGTCAGGAACTGGCGGCCGACATCCAGATCCGAAGCGCGTTGCAGTTCGCTTTCTACGAACAATGGCGGGCCCTGCGGCGTTACTGCTCCGAGCGCGCGATCCGTGTGGTGGGCGACGTCGCAATCTTCATGAACCACGACAGCGCCGACGTTTGGACGCACCGCGAATTGTTCCGGCTGGACGAGAATCTTGAGCCGGAAGTCGTGGCAGGCGTGCCTCCCGATTTTTTCAGCAAGACCGGACAGCGCTGGGGAAATCCGCTCTACCGCTGGGATGTGATGAAGGCGCGCGGCTACGAATGGTGGATTCAGCGGCTGCGCTGGGCGACGCAAAACTGTGACTACATCCGCCTCGATCACTTCCGGGGATTCGACCAGTTCTGGGAAATTCCCGCGTCTGATGCCACGGCTGTGAACGGTCGCTGGGTGGATGGGCCGCGCGACGACCTCTTCCTGAAGCTCCGCGAGGCGCTGGGCGGCCTGCCGTTCTTTGCTGAAGACTTGGGCTACATCACTCCGGAGGTCCACGCCCTGCGGGACCGGTTGCAGATTCCGGGAATGGCCGTTCTGCAATTTGGTTTCGGAGACGAAGGCGCGCACATCTACCTGCCGCACCGCGCCGAGGGCAAGGTCATCTATACCGGCACGCATGACAACGACACCGTGGCAGGCTGGTGGAAGTCCGGCGCGGCAGAGCACGAGCGCCGTAATGCCGAGGCGTATGTTGGACGCTGCGAAGACGGCATTCATTGGGCCTTTGTTCGCGCCGCGCAATGTTCTACGGCGAGCATGAGCATTATTCCTCTGCAGGATGTACTTGGACTGGGCAGCGAGGCGCGCATGAATACTCCGAGCCTACACGGGGGCAACTGGCGGTGGCGCTTCGATCCCGCGCGGCTGACAAGCGAGTTGGCCGCGAAGCTCGCGCTTCTGGCCGAATTGAGCGATCGTCTTCCCAAACCGCTCGCTGCGCTGCCGAATGAGAACTTTGCCGCGTGATTTGCAGGAGTAGCGCCGCCATCCCTTCGACTGCGCTCAGGGCAAGCCTGCCGGCCGTCGCGGGGGCGTCTCGCCCGCGCACCGTCGAGCTGCGATGCTCTCAATTGTGAATAGACTGTTACAGCGAGCGCGCTTTGCGCTTCTGCGCAGTTCGTGTATAGAGAGAACGGGAGTATTGGCGTGAGCGACGCGATCATCCAAGCCGTAGGAATCGAAAAGTCCTATCCGCAGGCGGATGGCACGCGGATTCAGGTCGTCGGAGTGACCAACCTCGAAGTCGGACCGGGCAAGATCATGGCCCTGCTCGGTCCTTCGGGCTGCGGCAAGTCCACGCTGTTGCGCATGCTGACCGGGCTTGCGCAACCGTCGTCGGGAACACTTTTGTGGCACGGCAAGCCGCTCGACGGCCAAATGCCCAACGTGGCGATAGTCTTCCAAAGCTTCGCTCTGTTCCCCTGGCTCACCGTGCTGGAGAACGTGGAAGCCCCACTCGAGGCGAAGGGAGTGGCGGCGGTCGAGCGCCGCAAACGCGCTCTGCGCACGCTCGACACAGTCGGTCTGGATGGCTTTGAAACGGCATACCCCAAGGAACTTTCTGGTGGCATGAAGCAGCGCGTCGGCTTCGCGCGCGCTCTCGTCGTCGAGCCCGAAGTGCTCTTCATGGACGAGCCCTTCTCAGCGCTCGACGTTCTCACCGCGGAAAACCTGCGCGGTGAACTGCTGGAGCTGTGGCTGAATAAGAAAATGCCGGCCAGCGCCATCTTCATCGTGACGCACAACATTGAAGAGGCCGTGATGCTTGCCGACCGCGTCATGGTGCTGGGGAGAAATCCGGCGCGCATCCGTTCCGATTTCAATATCCGCCTCAAGCGTCCGCGGGACCGAAAGTCTGCTCGCTTTGTGGAACTGGTGGATTACATCTACAAGGTGATGACCGAACCGGAAGTCGAGCACGAACTTCCCGACGCGGAAACGACGGCGGAGATCATTCTTCCCACAGGCGGGTTAACCAAGGACGTGCTGAAGGGATCTCTGAAGAAACAGGAAGGGCCCATGCGCACCTCGCGGTACCAACTGCTGCCCCATGCGCGCGTGGGTGGGATCGCGGGCCTGGTGGAGTTACTGCATGACCGCGGTGGTCGCGAGGATCTGTTCCGCCTGTCCGAGGAACTGGTCATGGACGTCGAGGACCTGCTTCCGATTCTTGAAGCCTGCGTGTTGTTGGGATTCGCCACGCTGAAGGAAGGAGACGTGCAGATTACGCCGCAAGGCGTGATCTTTGCCGACGCCGACATTCAGCAACGCAAGGTCTTGTTCCGGCAGGCGGCGCTGGATCACGTCACGATTCTGAAGCAGATCGACAGCATTTTGAAACGGAAATCGGATCACTCCATCGCGGATGAGTTCTTCCACGATATCCTCGACGAACACTTTTCCGAGGATGAAGTGCAGCGCCAGTTTGAGACGGCGATGAACTGGGGCCGCTACGCCGAGATCTTTGACTATGACCGCGAAAAAGGCCGGTTGGTGCAGACTGAACCGCCGGCGTCCTCGGAGCCTCCGACTGCGCCGGCGGTTGAGACGCCCGCGCCGAAATCCTGAAGCGGAATCGTGACCTGACCTTGAGCGCATGAAGAAATCAATCAACCTGCGGGGATTTTCGGCCTATCGAATCTGGACGCAACTGCCCAGCCTGGAGATCTCCTACCTGCCCGATCTCCTCATGTTCGGCGCTGCAATCGCCTTGTTCTATGGTGTGCTGGTCGTCGGGCGGACATGGCTCGGACCTTTTACTCCGGAGGTTGAGATCTCGCGCAGGCCGCTAGCACTGGTGGCTTACGCGGGATATTCGTTGCTGCGTATCACGATTGCATACGTACTGAGCCTCGCCTTCACGCTGGTGTATGGATACGTAGCCGCCTACAACCCGCGCGCCGAGCGCTTCATGATTCCGCTGCTCGATGTTTTGCAGTCGATCCCGGTGCTTAGCTTCCTCCCTGGAGTCATGATGGCGATGGTCGCGCTCTTTCCTGGGAGGCAACTGGGCGTCGAGGCAGGCGCAATCCTGCTGATCTTCACCGGCCAGGTCTGGAACATGGCGTTCAGCTTTTACGCTTCGCTGAAAAGCATTCCGAAAGAGATGCGCGAAGCGGCAAAGGTTTACCAGTTCAGCTGGTGGCAGCGCTTCATTGAGATGGAGTTGCCCTTCGCGGCGATCGGTCTGGTATGGAACTCGATGATGTCGGTCGCGGGCGGCTGGTTCTTTCTGATGGCCTGCGAGATGTTTGTGCTCGGCTCGCGCGACTTCCGGCTGCCGGGGTTGGGATCGTATTTGCAAACGGCGGCCAGCGCGGGCGACACCCGATCGATTCTCTGGGGCGTCGGAACGATGATCGCCGTGATTGTTCTGCTGGACCAGTTCATCTGGCGTCCGGTGATCGCGTGGGCAGAGAAATTCAAAGTCGAGCAGGTCGAGAGCAGCGATGCCCCGCGCTCGTGGGTGCTCGACCTGATCCGGCGCTCACGAAGCCTGGCGCAGATTCGCAAAAAAACGGTTCGCCCGCTCAGCGAGCGCCTGCTGCTCTACTTCTCCCGCCCGCGTTCCAGCGATGAGCCCGAGCGGCACAGCGTTTGGAAGACTTGGCTGATGCGGTTGCTGGCCGTCGTGCTGCTGGCTGCGATCAGTTATGGCGTCGTTCGTGTGGTGATGATTCTGACCGGCTTGCAGAAAGCGGAGGTGCACGAGGCGGCGATCGGCCTGGGTGCGACTTTCCTGCGCGTGAATCTCACGTTGCTGCTCGGCGCGTTGTGGACGATTCCAGCGGGCGTCGCGATTGGTTTCAATCCGCGGCTGGCGCGGATCGCCCAGCCACTGGCGCAGATTGCCGCTTCGGTTCCCGCGACCGCGCTCTTTCCCGTAGTGCTGCTGTTGCTGATCCGCGTGGGCGGCGGACTCGGGATCGGGTCGATCGTGCTACTCCTCTTAGGGACGCAGTGGTACATCCTGTTCAACGTGATCGCGGGCGCGATCGCGATCCCGACGGACTTGAAAGAATGTTGCTCGGTCTTCCGCATGAAGGGCATCGAACGCTGGAAGAAGCTGATCCTGCCGGGAATTTTCCCGTACCTCGTCACGGGCATGGTGACGGCATCCGGCGGAGCATGGAACGCCAGCATCGTCGCCGAGTACTTTCACTTCAAGGGCCACATCTACACGACCGTGGGGCTGGGAGCGACGATCTCTCAAGCGACCGATGCCGGTGACTTCCATCTTCTGCTGGCCGCCACCATGATGATGGCCGCAACCGTGGTCACGATCAATCGCCTGGTGTGGCGCAAACTGTATGCTCTCGCCGAAACCCGATACCGGCTTGAGACCTGATCGCGTTGCCCCGACCTCAAGTGGTTACCTCTGGTTACTCTTCTGCTTCCTCAAGCTCGCATTTCATCAGCTTTTAACTTGCACTTCATGCTGGCGCAATGCGAGTGCGCTATTGGTATGAAATGCCATCAGACCATTTTCATGCGGATCCGACGCAGCCCGGAGTGTTGGCGCGTGTCGCAGACTTTCCCGGCCTAGCAGGGAAGTTTGCTCCTGTCGGCAAGGTCAGGGATCTGTATCGGCGAGTTCAGCAATCGCCCGAGGGCTTTCGCCTCGAGAATCTGCTCGCCGAGATGCGCGTCAGGTTGCAGGTCGGTGTGGCCGATCAGGCACGGATTCCAGCGACCGGTCCCGTCGTAGTGGTTGCGAACCATCCCTACGGCATGCTGGATGGCGCGATCCTTACCGTGCTGCTGACACGTGTGAGACCCGACGTGAAAGTTCTCACCAACTTCCTGCTGAGCGATGTGCCGGAACTGCAGAAACACTGCATTTTTGTAGACCCCTTCCAGACCGACCGATCGGCAGAGTCAAACCGCCGAGCGTTGCGGGAGGCTCTGGCTTGGCTGCAGCAGGGCGGCATGCTGGCGATGTTTCCGTCGGGCGAAGTGTCGCACTGGCAGATGCCGGCGGCGCAGATCGTCGACCCCGCGTGGAATGACGCAGCGGTACGGTTGCTTCGCAGGACGAAAGCGGCAGCGCTGCCGGTTTATTTCTGTGGCCACAACGGTGTCGGATTTCAGCTTATGGGCATGCTTCATCCGAAGTTGCGTACCGCGTTTCTTTTGCAGGAATTCTTGCAGCAGGGAGGCAAAACGGTGGAAGTCCGCGTGGGCAGCGCGATTACGGCGGACGCGGTGGAGGCGATCCGCGACGATCGCGAAGCCACTGAGTATTTACGATGGCGGACCTATTTACTCGCTCGCCGGAGCAAGCCAGAAGCCGTGTGGCACGCTGCATTGCGCTCGCGGCTGGCGTTCAAGATTCAGGAGCCAGTGGCGGCTCCGGTGCCGGCGGACCTGCTAGCCGAAGAAGTGGCGCGACTGCCGGAAGACCAGTGTCTGGCGGAGAACGGCGATCTCGCTGTCTACCTTGGAACGGCGCGCGAGATTCCGCAACTCTTGCGCGAAGTGGGACGGCTGCGCGAGATTACATTCCGCGGCGCGGGAGAAGGGACGGGCAAGAGTCGCGATCTCGATCTCTTCGACGATTACTACTCGCACATTTTGTTGTGGCACAAAACGAAGAGGGAAGTGATGGGAGCTTACCGCGCAGGGAACACGGCTGAGATTCTCGCGGAGCGCGGCATCGGCGGGCTCTACACCAGCACACTTTTTCGCTTTGACGAACGGCTGTTTCAGAAACTCGGCCCCGCGCTGGAACTGGGGCGCTCGTTTGTGAGACCGGAATATCAGCGGCAATACGCTCCGCTGTTGCTGCTGTGGAAGGGCATCGCTCGCATGGTGGCGAGGCAGCCGGAGATTCCAGTGCTGTTTGGCGCGGTCAGCATCAGCAACGACTACAACGAAGCGTCACGCGAAATGATTTACCGTTTCTTTCAAGCGCGTATGCAGGAAGATGAGCTGGCGGGCCTGATCGAGCCAAGGCGGCCGTTTCGGCCCGCACCGTTGCACAAGTGGGATTGCCGCGGAATGTCCCAGGCGCTGCGCGATCTCGATGAACTCTCTGAGCCCATCAATGACGTCGAGACCGATGGCAAGGGGCTGCCGATTCTGCTGCGGCAATATGCCAAGATCGGTGGCAAACTGCTCGGCTTTAACGTAGACCGCAAGTTCTCCAACGTACTGGACGGACTGGTGGTGGTGGATTTGCGACAGACCGAGCCGGCGGTGCTGGAACGTTACATGGGGCGGGAAGGCGCGACGCGATTCCGGCAGGTGCACGCGGCGAAGGGTTGCTGAGCGGTTCTCATTTCCGTAGTCGGTTCGCGTCCGCGGGCAGCGCACAGGCTTGCGCCGCGTCGGTGAGTGCTATCTCAAGCTGGCGTCCCAGCAGCGCAAGTTCGTCCTGACTCATGAGTTCCTGAATGTGTTCGAACAGCTGCCGCTCTTCCTTGCGGATGTGTGCGGACATCCGCTGAGCAAATGCAAGCAAGTCGTTCGCAGACATCTGGCCTGCTCCTGCTTTTGCAAAGCCTTCGCGCAACACCGCGTGATCGATTAACAGTTCCTCTACGATTGACGCTAATTGCCGGAATCGCCGCGCCGCCGGAAACAAGACCCTTTCTTCCGCCGTGAAATGAAAGCTGATTTCACTTTGGAAGTGCAGCGCGATTTCTGCCTGCCATGCCGCCAGCTCGGGGTCACCCACCGGTGACGCGCGATCAATGCGAACGCACAAGGCTAAAGCGTGCTGGTGTTGTCGCGAGAGTGGAATTAGATTCTTATCGCGCAGCATGACGGGTCCGCGTCCTCAGGAATTCGCGCTCGACACGCGAATCACGGCAGGCTCTCCCTCCAACTGCTCAGGCTCGACTGCCCGGCGCACGGTCAGCCAGTCGGTGCGGACGCGCTGCCATTCCTGGATCAGCATTCCGTTGGCTTCGAAGAAGCTGCGAATGCGATACCGCTCCCAGCCTGCGACCTCCTCGAGAATCGGTGCCAGTACGGCCATGGCGCTGGTGCTCAACACCGTGCGCTTCGCAATCTGCGACACGTCCGCGGACTCGGAAACGGCGATCGTCAGTCCGTCTCGCGAGTTGATGTGCAACATGACGTGAATGTCGGAACTGCCATCGCCCGTGTAGATCACGTGATCGGGCCCCGCGACCTGTTGTTCGAGCAGTCGGTTGAGAACCGCAACTTTGCCATAGCCCGCGGTTGCGCGCACGATGGTATCGATCTCACCGGATGGCTTGTAGCGAAACTCCGTGCCGTAAATGTGATCGGCGGGAACAATATCTTCCAGCGCAGAGATGACGATTTCCACCGGGGCTGCCGACAGGACGTAGAAATCGAACTGGTGGCCGTCGATGCCCGAATCGAGCAACTGATAAAGCAGCTTGATATCGCTTTTGAGGCGAATGCGCTTGCCTACCTCGCGGAGATGTTCCTTCCGGACTTTAGCCTTGAATTCCGGATCGTGCAGCAACAAGTAGGCGAGCTCCGCGCCTTGCTGCACCAGGTTGATCTTGGCCATCCCCTTGGCCTTGCGCTCGAACTCCTCGGTGGGAATGCCGACCAGTTCGGCGAGCACATAGCCGGAATCGTTGAAAGTGAGCGTCTGGTCGAAATCGCTCGCGAAAATGTAGCGTTTCAAAAGTTTATCTGCCATATCCATTCGATTCGCGTCAGAGTCCGGCGCCCCATAAAAAGAATTGATTGCGATTATATGCCCCCCTAGTTAAGTCTTTGTGAACAAAGGCATGGCTCTTTTGCACTCTTGAGATTTTGCGCCTCGTGCGCCTTGAAAGCCGTGAAAAGCGTGCTCCTTTACTAAATTCGCGGGCGCGTCCAGAATAGAAGGTCCGACATATTAGGACAGACAATAGAAAGAGGAGTTCTCATGGCAGTAGTGACTGGTGAATTGATTCGAGCGATGAACTACGTGGAAGATATCACCGCGACTTTGCGGCGCATTTGCATTTACATCCCAGGCATGAGCGCCGACGAGCGCAAGCGGCTGGCGGAGAGCCTGCGCGGCACCGTCACGGCGGTCAACGCGGCCATCGCCGATTTGGAAAAGGCGGAGAAATAGGTGAGCGGCGTCCAGACGATAACAGTCATCGGCGCCGGAATCATGGGGCGGGGCATCGCGCACGCTGCGGCGCTCGGCGGCTATCGCACCATCCTTGAAGACCTTTTGCCCGGGGCTCTGCGCAAAGCAGAAACCGAAATTCGTGACAACCTCGACAAGGCTGTTGACCTGGGCAAAGTCACGGCGTCTGACGCGGACGCTGCCTTCAGGCAGCTCGAGTTCGCAGGCTCTGTGGAAGAAGCAGCCCGCGAGGCCGACCTCGTGATAGAAGCTGTCCCCGAGGAGATGGAGTCGAAGATCGAGATCTTCACTCTTCTCGACAAACTCTGCCGCCCCACGACAATGCTGGCCTCGAACACTTCGTCTCTCAGCGTGACGGAAATTGCCAGCGTGACCTACCGCGCGAAAAAGTGCGTGGGCATGCACTTCTTCAATCCCGTGCACAANNGGCTTCATCACCAGCCGCATCAACGCCATGATCGGCAACGAGGCGTTCTACATGCTGCAGGAGGGCATCGCTTCGGCGGCCGACATCGACAAAGCGCTCAAACTGGGCCTGAACCATCCCATGGGACCGTTCGAGTTGGTGGATCTCGTGGGGCTCGACACGCGGCTGAACATCCTGGAGTATCTGCACAAATCGCTGGGCGACAAATACCGTCCAGCTCCGTTGCTGGTGCAATACGTGAAGGCCGGACGACTGGGAAGAAAGTCGGGGCGCGGAGTGTATGAATATCCGGAAGCGGCGTCAGCGATCTCGAAGAACAACCCTTAGTTCTATTCCTTTGTCATCCTGAGCGAAGTGGCTGGTGCGCGAAGCGGACCAGCCACGTAGTCGAAGGATCCCTACATGGGCGGAGCCGCGACAAATCTAGGTTCTTTGCCGATGGCGCGCTTCCCGAAACCCAGGCCCGCCAGTGTCGAGACCTTCTCCGACTCGACTCCCTTGCTCGCCACCAGCACATGAAAGCTCTCGCCCATGCCCGCAGGAGTAACCAGGTGTTTGAGTTGTAGCGCAACCTTGGCGCGCTCCTGCGGCAAGCGGCATTCCTCGAAGGCATCAGCAAACTCGTTGGCCTCGCCGATCCCCATCAGGAATTGCGACTGCGTGACGAGCTTCTGCGTCCGCATGTCCTCTTTCTCCGCGACCGCTGCCAGAGCCGTGAAATTCACATCGGCGGTGATGTCCTGCTCGCCGGGAGCTTCGTACGGGTCGGTGCTCACTGAGTGCTGGCGGATCGCTTTCAGCGTTCCTCGATGGCGCCCGGCAAGCTGCTCCTCACGGGTATAGCCATAATCAACGATCACCACAAACCCGCGCTCGAGGTTGGCCGCTGCGCTCATGTGCTTCTGTCCTTGGAGTGAAATCTCGATGCGTTCCCCCGGCTCAGGATGGACCGAGTATCGGTCGAGGAACTCGAGTTCCTCGGGCGAAGCTGGCACCCAGGTCTCGACTAATCGTCCATCATGTAGGTCGATGCGAAGCGACCCCTGGGAACTGAGAACGTCGACCGGCAGGGCATCAAAGAATTCGTTGGCAAAGACGATTCTGGGCGTACCGGCATCAGTCCCAGACACCAAGGCCGCCCTACCGGATTCCAGATGCCGGCTCAGTGTGACCTCGATCCGCTGGCGCAACGCAGGCGATCGTTCGTCCAAAACATAACGAAGCGCCCGAAAGAAGTCTGGAAACTTCTTCTCCGACCAATCCAGCACATCCTGTGCGAACAAGCCGCGCCCGGGCCCGAGTTCCTTCAGCGTGATGTGCTCCGGCGACCCCAGCACGCGCCACATCTCCTTGAACTGCCGCGCCAGCAGTCGCCCGAAGACCGCGTGCACGTCGCTCGAGGTATAGAAGTCACCGGTCTTGCCGAACTGCGCCGCGTTGCGCGAGTAATAACCGAGTTCCGGATCGTAAAGACACAGCTCCATGTAGCGCGAGAAGGGAACTGACCCATGTTCGCGGATCTCCCGCTCGATCTTCTGGCGGAGGGCGCTCACAGTCCCCTCTGTTGGCGATCCGCGCGGTCCTGGGGGGTGCGGATGAACATCTCTACAAAGTAGTCGTGCAGTGCGTCAAAGAGTTGGCGCTGGAAGCTCCACTCGAACTGAGGATCGTCGAGATCGCGCGGGTGCAGGTCGAAATAATAGGTGTGCACCGGGACGCTCTCGTCTTTGAACGTGATGATGATCTCGACGCCGTCGTTCTTCGAGCGTGCGGAAAAATTCAGTAGAGGATGCTCGTACAAGCGAAGCTGCTCGAGCACGCGTTCCAGACGGGAGTTAACGGTTTCTGGCACAGGGAGAGATTGTAGCGCTTCGGCGGAGAGGCTGAGGTGGACGGCTTGGCGACGCTGAAACCGCTTGGGCGACGCGAGGCTTGTCCGGTTTTCGTAACAAACTAAGCGCAGCTGCAGATTTTCCGACGGATGTCTGTATCGTTGCAGCCACTTCTCCCCGGGCCCTGGCCGTGCACCTACAAACGAGCTGAGCAACCTCAGAGCAGCATGAACTCCCTTGCGAAAATGGCGTTTTGGGGGGCCGTGGTCCTGTTGAGCGGCTTCTTTGGAGTCGTGTTTTGGAATTTGTTTACGGGCCGCATCTCGCTCAATGGCCTGCTGGAAGCTGACGTGCGTGACCCGAAAAGTTCCAACGCCTCCGGTTTCTCTGCCGTCCCCAGCGCTGGGCGTGCGCAAGCACTCGTGGCTACATTGTTCGTGGCCGGGTGGTATCTACTGCAGGTTATCCATAACCCAAAGGAGTTTCCCCATTTGCCGGATGCCTTGGTCACCGCAATGGGCGGAAGTCACTTTGTCTATCTGAGCGGAAAGGCATACGGGCTGCTGTCTTACCGTCTCAAAGACGTTTTCAGAACTGGAGGGTGATATGGCACAAGACACGAATCCGACGAATCCGCAGAATCCGAGACCCGACGTCTACTCCCTGCTCAAGAGCAGTACTGTGTGGGTGCTGGCGCTGGCCACCATCGTGGTGGTGTTTATCCCGGGCGACCATATGGCGAAGCTGAAGTTAGCGATCGGCTTCGGTCTTATGGTTCTGATTTTCCTTTTTGGATTCATGATCCTATTGGAGATCGCGGCCGGCCGGATCAATCTCAGCCTTTTACTCAGTGAGACCAGCGGCGGAGCCAGTATGTCGCGCTTCCAACTATTGATCTTCACTTTTGTAATATCGCTAAGCTTCTTCCTGCTTGTTGCCGAATCTGGAAAGTTCCCCGCGATACCCCCAGAAGTCCTCACTCTGCTCGGCATCAGCGCCAGCACATATGCGGTTAGCAAGGGCATCCAGGCTGGAGGTATGCCTGGCAAGACGGCGAGCCCCACCGACCAGGCTGCGCAGAAGGGCTCCCAGACAGCAAACCAGAACACGCAAAATGAGCCGAGGTGACGGAGGCGACGATGGGATCCCAAAACCAAAATAAGACGTCCCACGTATTCGGTCGACAGGTCGCGCCTTTCGCCCCCTTGGCCTTGGCTCTGGCAATGAGCCAGATGCCGGCATCTCACGCTAGCGGGGGGGGCGACTTGGCCGAGGTAGACATACCGGATACGGTGACTGCGGTGCAGTGCGAAGACAACATCGCGGATTTTCAGGCCTGCCACGAAAACTATCCCACCGGCTGCAGCAAGGCCGGGAGATACGATGCGTATCTCAACCTGCTGAAGAATGGGACGCCATCTGCACCCACTGGCGGGATTACCTTCTTCGAGCAGGCGGACTTCGACAACCTCAACACGAACACGCCGCAGGGGTTGGGCCAGGGTAACAACCATGCCGACTTCAAGGACCAGCTCAGCGGCCTGGGAGAGGGGGCGCAGCGTGGCATCGCCGAGGGCTACCTTTACTACTACCAATCGACCGGCGCAGAGAGCAGCAACTGCCAACTGACCGGCGTCGACAATGTTGATTTTCACATCGGGATCGGCTTCGATGCCAGTCTGGGCAGACTCGTACGAAACACTCCGAAACCAGACGCGTCTCTAAAGAAGCAACTGCAGCAAAAGAGCGTGATCGTGGAGATGACTCCACACTACCGTGCCCGTTTCCACGACACGGATTGGACTCTGGCGAATCTGAAACTGGCGCTGGGCCACAAAGTGAAGGTGATCGGGCAATTACTGGTCGACAGTGAACACAACAAGCCTTCGGACAACTGTGCACTCGAAGGTACGCCCGCGCAGAAGAGCCACTGCTGGCGTTATTCCATTTGGGAGTTGCATCCCGTCACGCTCTTTGAGTACTGCGACAAAGAGGATGATTCCTGTACGCAGGATTCTGGCGGTTGGGTGCCCCTGGGTGGGACCTCCGGCGCTGCTGACCTTGCTCCCGATACGAGTCTCTCCGGTGGAAGTGGAACTGCCCGCAAGCCGCGCAGCTCTACTCGTACCGCAGAGCCTCGATCGGGTTCAACCGCGCGGCCTTGATGGCGGGCAGCATGCCGCTGATGATGCCGACGAAGCTCAGAATGACCGTCGACCAGATCAGCGTGGCGGAATCGATGTAGAGGTGAATATCGCCCTCGCTTGCGTTTTCTTCAAACGCGCTCCACAAGGTGAGCGATCCCACAGACCACGAGACCAGATACGCGAGGACGACGCCCAACAGGCCGCCCAAAGCGGTGATCACCAGTGCTTCCGCCAGGAACTGGAAGAGAATGTGCCAGCGGTGCGCGCCCAAAGCTTTTTCCACGCCGATCTCGCGGGTCCGCTGTGTGACAGACACCAGCATGATATTCATCAGGCCGACGCCGCCGATGCCCAGCGTGAGCAGGCCAATAAAGCCCAGCAGAATCTTGATCCCCGTCGAGATGACCTGCAGGTCCATCAGATCGGCGAACACGTCGAACACGAAGATGGCGCGGTGATCCTTCGGATCGAAGCTGTGGTGGAAGGCCATGGATTCGCGCACCGCCTTTACGACTTTGGCATGGTCGCCTTCGTATTCCATCACCACGGAACTCAAGTAGTGCGTGTTGGTCAGATCGCTCATGGCGCTGAAAGGAACGTAGACGTGCTCGTTGATGTTGTCGTCCCCGTTTTGTACCTGATGCTTCAGCACGCCGACGATCTGGTAGGAAATGCCGTCGAGGCGGACATTCTCTCCCAGCGCGTTCTGTCCGGAAAATAACTTCTTCTTCGCATCGGACCCGATCACCGCGACGCGAGTGTGGGTGTAGTCGTCGGCTTCGCTGAAGAAGGTTCCTTCCGCGACGTCCATTTTGCGCATGCGGCCGTACGAGGCATACACTCCGCTGACGCCGTAATTCGAACTACGCGTGCCAAAGGCGACCACGCAGTTCTTGAAGGCCTCCGGAGACACGCGCTTCAGCAACGGAACTTCCGCGCGAATCGAGTCGAGATCGTTCACCGTGAGGCGAACCTGCGTTCCGGCCTTCGTCCCTCCCGCCTGCATTTCGGTGCGGCCGGGAAAGATGAAAACCAGATTCGTGCCGAAGGAGCGAAAAGCAGACCACAGTCCGCGCTCGAAACCCGTGCCATAGGCCAGGAGAAGAACAACAGTCGCGATGCCCCAAGCCATACCCAGCATGGTGAGCACGCTGCGCCGCCGGTTATGGTGCAGCGCGTTGTAAGCCTGGGTTGCGAGATCGACGATCATGAAAAACAGCTCCTAGCTGCTAGCTCCTCGCTTGTAGCTTTTCTATTCCTGCCGTAATGCTTCCACCGGCGGCAGCAACGCCGCTTTTCGTGCCGGATACAAACCCGCCGCGATGCCCGCAATCGCCAGCGAGCCGATAGCTGCAATGGCCGACGCCGGGATAATACGCGGCGTGTCAAATCCCTCGGGCGACGGCAGCATGGCCAGCAAGGTCACGAAACCGGTCGCGATAGCCAATCCAATTCCGCCGCTGAACGCAGTCAGAAACGCCCCCTCAATGAAAAACTGCGTCAAGATCGCGCGGTAAGTCGCGCCCAGCGCCTTACGCAGCCCGATCTCCTTTGTCCGCTCGGTGACCGACACCAGCATGATGTTGATGATGCCGATCGCACCCAGTCCCAGCGTGACGACTCCCACTACGCCCAGGAACCAGTCCATGGCATCGAAAATCTTCCCCACCCGCTTCATGTTCTCAATCGTATCCCAGTCTTCGAACGCATCCTGCAGCTTGGGACTGAATCCGTGGCGGCGCGCAATGATGCGATGAATCTCGTCCTTCGCCTCGCCGTGCAGATCCTTGGTAATCGGGCGATAGTTGATAAATGAAATCGCGTCCTCGGAATTCGCCTTGGTCATGGGAAACAAATCGCGCATGGTTTCAATGGGGATAAAGATGCGCGAATTCGTGCCGTTATTGCCATCGCGTCCAACCTTCGCAACCACGCCGACGATGTCGAAATTGATTCCGTTCAGCAGAATGGTCGACCCGACCGCCGGACGCCCGGGGAACATGTTCTTGAGCAGTTCCCATCCCACCACTGCCACGCGACGTCGCTCGGTGTTGTCCTGGCTATTGAACCAGCGGCCCGGTTCCACGGGCACATTGCGAATCTGGTTGTAGTCGGAAGCGACGCCGAACACCTGCCCATTGGTCGATCCGTAGTCGCTGACCGCGCGAATGTCCTCGCGATTCAGCACCGGCGACAGCGCGCCCACGAACTGAGCCTCATTGCGAATCGCCAAGTAATCTTTGTAAGTGAAGTAATAAAGCTGCCCCGACTGCGTGCTGCCCTCGACCGCCGGAATACGCCCGGGAAACATAAACATAATGTTTTGTCCGAGAGTGGCGAGTTGCTTCTCCTGCCCGCTGCGGAACCCTTCTCCCAGACCGACCAGCAGCAGCAAAGAGCCCACGCCCCACGCAATCCCAAACATGGTCAGGAACGATCGCAGCTTGTGCGCCCAGAGCGTCGACAGAGACTGCCGCACAATGTCCAGAAGCATTCTCATAGGGATGTCGCAGAATCATGCCCCCACGCCTCCGGGGAGGAGCGTGGGGGCACCCGGGTAACGTTCAGGCGAGGGGTCTCAATCCCGCCTAACCATCTGATCAGATATACGCAGCCGGGTCCGGTAAAGTTCCCTGCTGGCATGTACTGACTTAGACCCCGGAGGGGCGAAAAAGGTTAGCCGAGATAAGTGAGCTCCCCTGGGGTCGCCCGGATAAAGCTTCTGGTCACTTTGCCGATACCTACATGAGGACATCGCCGGAACGATTCCGTGGAGGTGTGCAGTGAATCACGAGGATGTTTGCTCTGGGGGAGCCTTTGCGAGCTCGCGCGGTGAGCAGTTCCTCAGCGGGGCGGCGGAGTGTATCGTCGACCCTGGAAGGAGACTGGTTACCGTTAAGTTCGGTAAGAAGCTGACCTTTGGAGATATTGAACGATACGCGAAGCGGTTGCTATTGAATCCGTCGTTCGAGCCGGACTATTCGGAAATTGTAGATCTGACGGAAGTTGAAGAACTTGACCTTCAGGCCGATGAATTCCTGAAATTGGCGGACAAGATTGATCCCTTTTTGCCCGTCGCCAAGCGTGCGTTTGTAGTGCGAACTTCAACCCAGAATCACGCCGCCCGCATGCACAAGGTCCTGCGCACGCAGAGGAACATTGAGATTTTCCGCTCCGTCGAGGAGGCAGAGCGCTGGGTTACTTTCTAATCTGCCGCCCGCGCGGAGAATTGCATGACAGGTGCGACTCCTCGATCAAGTCTTTGGACTACTGCTTTTCCTTGGGCCGCTCATAAGCCTTCTGCAGATATTTCCGCGCTTCTTCGAGAGCGCCGAAAGTGTTGTCGTTCGTCTGTGTGGCCTGCCGGTATTGGCCGACCGCGCGTTCGCGTTGGCCGGTGATATCGAAAATCTTGCCTAGCTGGATATGGCTCCAGACCTCAGTCCAGCGTGGCTCGCCATCGCCGTCAATGGCCGCCCGGTAAGCATTGGCTGACGACTGATAGTTCCGCTGAAAGAAGAAGACCTCGGCAACGCGGTAGTGCGCTAGTGAACTGTTCTTGTTCAGATCGAGGGCTTTGTTGAACTCGACCAGGGCGCCTGAGAGATCTCCCTGCTGCTGCAGCGCCTGTCCCCGCAGGATGGAGGCGCGCAACTTTACATCGGTAGAATTGGTAAGCACATGGTGGTCGGGATCGACCGCGATGCGCCGTGGACGGCCAAATGTCTCGATGGAAAACGGCGAAGTCGTGCCCACGACTTCAATGCGCTTGTTCTCAGTTTTGCCGTCGGTATCGATGCGCAGGTCCACCGGCATGCGGAACAGATCGAGGTCCTGCGTGATCTCACCGGTGACGCGGAAACCCGGCGACCGTTCCTGCTTGGCCTGCGATTCCTTGGCAAAGTTTCCGCCCAGACGGTACGTGGTGTACTTCACCTTGAATTCCGGTGCGCCGGTCGAATCCAGCCACTGCGAGAAGAACCAGGTCAGCTGGTCGCCGTAGTTTTTCTCTGCGATGGTCTTGAAGTCGTCCATGCTCGCGGATTTTCCGGCGAATTCGCTGGCGAAGTCCCGCATCGTCTTGTTGTACTTGTCCTCACCCAACACCCAGCGCAGCATGTGCAGAATCATCGCGCCCTTATCGGTAGCCAGCGACTGAAACTCAGTCGAGAAGATGTCGAGTTTGCCGGCACTGGAGAGAGGCACCGTGTCATACGCCAACGCGCCCACCGACATGTCTTTCACCGCTTCTTCCAGTCCGGCCGCTCCAGCGGCGTTCTCCACGTACATGGCTTCCGAATAGCGCGAGAAGCCATCGCTCAACCACCAGTCATCCTTACTCTCCGGACTCACCGAAACTCCCCACCACTGGTGTGCGATCGCATCGGCCAGCAGGCGGTAGTTGGTTTTTTCGGTGATTGACGGCCCAGCCAATCCAGCCATCTCCGGCGCCCACATGTAGGGAAGCGTGTCGCCCGGCAATTCCACGACATTCAGCTTCTGCGAAGGCGGCAGGCCGTAGAGCGTGATGAAGTACGTGAACTCCTGAACGGCAGTCGTGGTGTAAGCCGGAGCCTGACTCTGATGCGTGGGTTTGAAGAAGACGTGCAGGTCCAGGCCAGCCTCGTCGCTCTTGTACTCCTGAAAAATTCCAGCGACGATGGTGCCTGGAAAACTGGGTTTGGTCGAAACAAATGTAAATGTCTTGGTAGGCAGCACGCTGGCGGTAGGCTTCTTCGGGGCCACCGCCTCGCCGGCGGTCGCCTTGCCGCTGCCGATCACGAGTATATGCGCCGGCACCGTCACGCTGATGGTGGAGGTAAATCGGTTCAGCCCATAGCCGCTGACCGGGAACCATCGTCCCGCGTAAAACAGAAAACTAGTGTCATCGCCGATGTAAGCCAGCTTGAGGCCGGGTACCGGGCTGTTGTCCGCGTTCTCAAGTATTCCTTCGTACTCGAACGTCAAGGTGGTGGAGGCGTCCTTGGACAATCCCACCGGCAGTTGAACCCGCACCGTCGAATCCTGGGTAACGCGCTCGGCAGACAGCGGCTGGTTCTTTTCGTCCAGAACCTTGGTGACGCGCAGGTCATTATTCAGTTCGAAGACGGCGACGGGCAGGTCCTGCAGGGCCGTGAACCTGACCTTGGCGCGAGCCGTGATCTGGTGGAGATGCGGATTGAGTTCAGCCTCGATCTGGTAGTCGTCCACGCGCAGCCGCGCCTTTTCGGCCGCCCACGAGGGGCTCGCGAGCAGAACTACCAACGACAGAGTCAGGGAACTCGTAAGGACGCTCAGAGCGCGCCGCGGAGAAATCAACATTCAGGAGAGTCTCCAGGAAATGATAACCCATTTCCTATGATGAAGATTCTGACGTAAAAGATGGTCGGAGCACAAGGTTTAAGGGCAGCTATTCGCTTCTAGCGCCTAGCTTCCAGCTAAACCACGTGCCATAAGCGCCAGAATAATGTCGGCGGCGCGGTCCGCCGGGTCTTGTGCGGGCCCGGAAGTGGGCTGCGGGACGCGGAGCCGGGCTTTCACCCGCGCCAGGCCCTCCAGCACGCGGTCTCGGGCAGGGCCGTCGGGAAGGATTTCGTTCACTTTACCAACCACCTTTTCGGCTGTGAAATCTTGTTGCACTAACTCGGGGACAACTTCTTCTCCAGCAATCAGATTGACCATCGCGAATCTCGGGACCTTCACCCGCGGCTTGCCCAGCAGGTAGGTCAGCGGGGAGACGCGGTAGACCATCACGAAAGGCGTATGCATCATGGCGGCCTCGACGGTGGCCGTGCCGCTGGCCACGATCCCGGCGCGCGAATGCCAGAGCGCCGGCAGGGCGTCCGGGACAAGAGTGATCTCTTCTGGTCCTATGAGACTCATCAGGAAACTGCGGTCGAGCGTGGGAGCCACTGGAAGCAGAAACTCATATGCGGTACCCAGTTGTGCCGCCGCCTCCAGAATCGTCGGCAAGTTCATGCGGACTTCCTTGACGCGGCTGCCCGGCATCAGGGTGATCCAAGGCTTGGCTGGGTCCACGTGAAACTGTGCTGCAAAATCACCGCGCTCGATCGCAGGACGCGGCAACTCCGCCAGAGGATGCCCGACGAAGGTAGCATCGACTCTGCGCTCACGGTAGAACTGCTCCTCGAAAGGGAAGATCACCAGGGCCTTGTCGATGTAATCCCGCAGCAGGCGCACACGCCCCTGTCGCCATGCCCAGAACTGCGGGGCAACGTAATAGACTGTAGGGATGCCGCGCTTCTTCATCTGTCGGGCTACTCTCCAGTTGAAGGCCGGAGAATCGATGACGATGGCGAGATCCGGCTTGCGCCGGTCGGCTTCCGCGATCAAGTGCCGATAAAGACCAAGAATCTGCGGCAGCCGGCTGAGAATTTCCGTGATTCCCACGACAGCCAGATCCTTCGCGTCGACCACGGTGTCGCACCCGGCTGCGCGCATGCGGTCCCCACCCACGCCAAAGAATTCAAGGGTGTGCTCGTGTGAGGACGGGCGCCCCACCCGTCCAGGCCGACCTGCAAGATCGGCAGCTCGCCGCAGAGCTTCAATAAGCTCCGCCCCATACATTTCCCCCGAAGCTTCGCCAGCTGAGATCAGGATTCGCAAGAGAGCATTGTAAGGGAGCGAGATTGATGTGGCGCGGGCGCCCCCGCCCGCGACTGCGCTAGCCGCACACGTCGAGGCCGAACCATGTAAGCTCAATCATCCGCGCTGGCTGTGACCTCTGGCTGCTGCAACCCCGACTCATTCGCAGGCGTGGGCGCCCGCGCTACGTTCAACTCCTGGTCCTTGTACTGCAGTTGGTACAGCTTGAAGTAGACCCCGCGATGCGCCAGCAGTTCCTGATGCGTCCCCATCTCGCGGACCTGCCCTTTGTGCATCACGATGATCTTGTCCGCACGCTGCACGGTCGACAGGCGATGCGCGATGATCAGCGACGTGCGTCCTTCCACCATCCGCCCGAGGGCGTCGCGCACTTTGAACTCAGTTTCCGTATCGACACTCGAGGTGGCTTCGTCGAGGATCAGAATCTTCGGCTCGTGCGCCAGAGCGCGCGCGAACGAGATGAGTTGCTTCTGCCCGGTTGAAAGCGTTGATCCCCGTTCGCGGACTTCTTCGTTGAAGCCATGGGGCAATGCCCGGACGAAATCCCCGAGATTCACATCCTCCGCAGCTTTCGCGATGTGCTCGTCCAGAATCCTCTGGGTGCCAAGGCGAATGTTCCCGCCGATCGTCCCAGTAAACAGAAAGGGATCCTGCAGCACGACCCCAAACCGAGCACGCAGGTCGGCGAGGTCCATCTCTTTCACATCGACGCCGTCGACGCGCACCGCGCCCTTCTGTACATCGTAGAAGCGCAGGAGCAGGGAAATGAGAGTCGTCTTGCCCGCCCCCGTGTGGCCCACCACGGCAACGGTTTCTCCGGGCTCGATAGAAAAGCTGACGTCGCGCAGCACCCAATCGGGCGTGGCAGGAATGCTCATGTGGGGACGGCCGCCTTCGGCCGTCCGGTCGAGCGAAGCTCGGCTGCTACCGCCGGCGTCAGCGCTCTCCGCCGGCACATCCCGGTACGCAAACCACACATGGTCGAACTCGATGCGGCCCGGGCCTTCGGGCTTCTTCGTTACCGCGGGCGATACGATGTCGACGGGAGTATCCACCAACTTGAAGATGCGCTCGCTGGCGGCCATCGCCGACTGCAGGATGTTGTACTTTTCACTGAAGTCCATGATGGGCCGGAAGAAGCGCTGCGCGTAAGCGGTAAAAGCGATCACGACGCCGAGTGAAGCCGGGACCGCAACCACATGAAAGAGCACGTGCGCCGGCCAGTGGAACTCAACGGAGAGACTGTTAGCGATCACTTTCCGCATCACATCCTGCCCGCCGAACCAGATCACGCACGCGATCGCGATCGCAGAAAAGAAATCGACCACCGGGTAGTAAACGGAGTACGCCATGATCGCGTCTTTGAACGCGTCCATGTGGCTGCGGTTGATTTCCGAGAACCGGTCGTAGGCCTTGCGCTCGCGGTTGAACAGTTGCAGCACGACCATGCCGCTGACATGCTCCTGCAAATAAGAGTTGATGCGAGCAATCGCGGTACGAATTCGCCGGTACGAATCGCGCACCTTGTCCCGAAAAAACTTCGTCGCCACCACGATGAAGGGCAGCACGGCGAATGTGATCAGCGCCAGCTTCCAGTTCATCCACAGCATGATCCCGAGAATTCCCACCAACACGAACAGATCTTCAAAAATGGACACCACGCCCGACGTGAACATTTCATTCAGCGCGTCCACGTCGGTCGTGACCCGCGTGACCAGCCGCCCTACCGGATTCCTGTCGTAGAACGCGACGTGCATGCGCTGCAGGTGTCGGAAAATCTGGCTGCGCAGGTCGAACATCACTTTCTGCCCGGTCCACTGCATGAAATAGGTCTGCAGGAACTCGAACACGAACGTGAGGCCCAGCAGAATGAAATAAATGACCGAGATTTGCGCGATCCCGTGTAGCGGACGCGGGCTGAGCCAGTTCCATAAAGCTGAAGTCGTGCCCTTCGCCGGCGCCAGATAGCGGTCGACGGCGACCTTCACCAGATACGGCCCCAGCACGTCGCAAAACGACTTGACGATGATCGAAACAATGGCAATCGTCACCTGCCAGCGATAAGGACGCAGGTAGGTGAGCAGCCGCCGCATCAGCCGGCTGTCATACGCTTTGCCTAATACCTCTTCTTCCTGCGCCATCGTTTCCTGGTCTAAATCGCTTCAGAGAAGCGTGTGAGCGGCGTTGAGCGCACCACTCAACAGGGTACCTCAAATAGATGGCCGAGGCAGGCGCGAGGATGGAAAAGGTTGAATGTGGCGCGGGCGCCCCCGCCCGCGGGTGGGATAATCAAATGGTGGCCTTGGGAATCTACATCTCGGTGCCGTTCTGCAAAACGAAGTGCAGCTACTGCAACTTCGCCTCAGATGTGTTTTCGCGCGTCGTGTTTGAGCGCTACGTAGATCGCGTCTGCGCCGCCGTCATCCACTCGCCGCAACTTGCAAACGAAATGGGCGGCCAGATCGAACGTGAAGTCGACTCCATCTATCTCGGCGGCGGAACGCCCACGGTCCTCGAGGCCGGACAACTGCGGCGGATCTTCGACGCTGTCCGCATCCAGTTCTCGGTGCGGGCCGATGCCGAAGTGACGGTCGAGTGTGCACCCGGAATCCTCGGGCCTGAGGTATTGGAAGGGCTCCTGCGCTGCGGCGTGAACCGTGTCAGCCTGGGCGTGCAGTCATTTGTCGACGCCGAAGCAGCGGCGGTTGGCCGGTTGCACAAGCGCGCGACTGTGCTCGACGACATCGCCCGCCTCCGCGCCGCGGGCCTTGCGAACATCAACATCGACCTGATCGCCGGCCTTCCGCACCAGACCGCCGAGTCCTGGCAGGAATCGCTGGCCGAGACTCTGGCGACCGGAGCTTCCCACGTCAGCGTCTATATGCTCGAAGTGGACGAGGATTCGCGGTTGGGCCGCGAGGTGATCGCTGGTGGCACGCGCTACCACGCCCACTTCGTCCCGGACGAAGAGGCCACCGCGGATTTTTATCTAGCCGCCTGCGAGAGCCTCGGGGCTAACGGCATCGCGCAATATGAGATTTCCAATTTCGCGCGCCCGGGCTCAGAATCGCGCCACAATCTCAAGTACTGGACGCGCCAGCCCTATCTGGGCTTCGGCGTCGACGCTCATTCGATGCTGAAATCAGCAACACCCGAGGCCGAGGCGGTGCGCTTCGCCACCGCCGACGTGCTGGAAAAATACGTCGCCGGATCACCCGCGCAAAAGACTGCAGTATCGACTGCCAACGCGCTGGAAGAACGCTTCTTCCTCGGACTGCGTCTGAACCGTGGCGTGGACCTCAGCGAGGTCGCCGCAGACTTCGGCCGGTCGGCCCTCGACAACCTGTTTGCCGCGATTAACCAGTTGATCGGCGACGGACTCTTGCAGCGAGACGGCGATCGCATAAGCCTCACCCCCCGCGGCCGCCTGCTGTCCAACGAGGTCTTCCAGGCTTTCCTGGCGCCCGGTGTCACCACCCTTCCCTGAGCGTATAATTTGGTTGGGTTTTCAGCGCTGGCTTCAGAAGAGTATTCACCCGCGAATTTCCAAACCATCCGGTCGGTTGGGTGGCCCGGCGAAATCCACAGAATCGCCAGTGTTCATGCGGTTCGCCCCATCCTTCCCCTTTCCCTTCCGGCGGTAACTTCTTCCTGTTCCGGCGCTATGTTCTAATCACAACTCGGGGCGCTTAGAGTGCCCCTTTGGTGGGACTGCGCAAGCCGCGGTACCCGAGCGTCCTGGAGGACCCTTGGATTTCCAACTGAACGAAGAGCAGTTGCACCTGAAGAAAAGCGTCCGCGAGTTCGCCGAGCGCGAGATCCGCCCGAATGTCATGAAGTGGGACGAAGCCGGCGAGTTTCCGTTGGCTACCATCAAGGAACTGGGCAAGCTTGGGATGCTGGGGATGATTTTCCCGCCCGAGTACGGCGGCGCGGGCATGGGTTACGTCGAGTACGTCACCGCGATCGAGGAACTCTCTCGCGTAGATGGATCTGTCGGCATCATCGTGGCTGCGCACACGTCCCTGTGTTCGAACCATATTTTCCTGGCCGGTAACGAAGCACAAAAAAAGAAGTACGTCAGCAAACTAGCCACCGGAGAATTCATCGGAGCGTGGGGCCTGACCGAGCCTTCTTCCGGATCGGACGCCGGCAGCGCGCGCATGACCGCCGCTCGCCGGGGAAATAACTGGGTGCTCAACGGCACGAAAACCTTCTGCACCAACGGGCACTACGCGGACGTGATCGTCGTGCTCGCCGTGACCGATCGCGCCGCACACACCCACGGAATCTCCGCTTTCGTCGTTGAGAAGGACACCAAGGGATTCCGTCCCGGCAAAAAAGAGAACAAGCTAGGACTGCGCGCCAGTGACACCGCGGAACTGATCTTTGAAGACTGCGTGATTCCAGCGGAAAATCTGCTGGGCGGCGAAGGCCAGGGATTCCCCGACGCCATGCGCGTGCTCGACGGTGGCCGCATCTCTATCGCCGCGTTGTCGCTCGGTATGGCCGAGGGTGCCTATGAAGCGGCCCTGAAATATTCGAAGCAGCGCCAGCAGTTCGGCAAGGCCATCAGCGATTTCCAGGCCATCCAGTGGAAACTGGCCGACATGGCCACCGAAATCGATGCCGCCATGTTGCTCACGATGCGCGCCGCGTCCATGAAAGACGCGGGCATGAAGACTACGCAGGAATCGTCCATGGCGAAGCTCTATGCCAGCGAGGTCGCCGTGCGCTGCGCCAATGAAGGCGTGCAGATTCACGGCGGCTACGGCTTCATCAAGGATTATCCGGCGGAAAAGTTCTATCGCGACGTGAAGCTGTGCACCATCGGCGAAGGTACCAGTGAGATCCAGCGGTTGGTGATTGCCCGGCAGTTGCTGAAGGATTAGGGAAGTCCCCACTTCTCCCAAAATCAGGGAGAAAGTTGGGCACCCGGCTCTTAGCTTGCGGATCTCAGCCAAACTTGCCACACAAAGAGTCCCCAGTAGCTGGCGGCGAGCGCTACGAAAAGGCTCGTTAGCAAAATGTGGCCGACGACGAACTCCTTACCCTGCGGCCAATCCTCATGGGAGAAATAGAACGCGTCCACCAGGATGCGTGCAGTCCAGTAGCTTCCGATAAAGCACGCGAGTCCCATCGCCGCCCGGTCGCCGCGAAGCATCTCCGTGTGCAGAGCCAGCGTGAGCATCCCGAAGGCGATGATGGTCAGCACCGTGAATCCTCCCTGCACCCACAGCAACTTTCGATTGAACGGCATCAGTTGTGCCAGATCTTGTTTCCAGCGCAACCGGGACGGCACCTGGGCGCTGGCAAACAGAATGACGAAGTGTCCGGCGCCGGCCAGCCAGAGAATCAGATCGAAGCATCGTTCCGCCAGAGTTTGCGTCATAACGCGTGAACCGCACGCATGAAGGGAAGTATGACACGCAACACGAACGGAGGATGAAAAAGCCAGAAGGCCGGAGCCGCGGTCACGATCAGCAAGAAGATCCAGGCGACCGGACCCTTTTGCAGGCCAAGCCGCCTCCCTAGTGTCGAGCGTTCCAACGTCACACCGAGCCCTTGCAGAACGAAATATCCCGTGGGAAAGCCATACCCGCCTCGAGCCGGCAGCGAAATCACCAGATCGTGAATCAGACCGGAGGCGACAAACACCAGCAACCCCGCTGTGGCTACGCCAACCCGCTTGTGAAGCGGACGGAAGATCAGGTCGTGAGCCAATTGCCGAAATCCGAGATTCCAGCGTTTGCCCCAGAACTCGCTCAGCGTCTTCGAGAGAATAGGCTTCGACATGATCGGCTGCGCCTCGACGCCTACCGTCTGCCAGAAGAGGGCAATCAGGTGGAAGCTGCCAAAATGCAACATGAAGATCAGGCCGAAAAGGCCGATCCATCCCCGCAGCAGAGATTGCTGTTCTGGGATGCGGCGCGCAACCATCCACACGAGAGCGACGCCGAGAGAAGCCTTCAGCGTCGCCCAGAGCCACTCCCGGGCCTTGGGCCTTGCCGGGCGTTTGCCTATGTACAGAAAAGCCTCCGCATCCATGCCGGGCCATGCCACCAGATAAGCAATCGAACGCCCGGCGCTGTGTGCGACTCTGGTGCGAGCCTTCCACCAGGTCATCCATTTCAGGCCGGCAAAAATGGCAAACGACAGGCCCCACATGAACATCCACGCCGGCACGCGGGTTTGGAAAAGGATTACCAGTGCAGGGAGGGCAAGTAGAGGAAGCGTCTCAATCCAGACGCTGCCCTTTCCGGCGGCACTGGGCTGCGTGGAGACAGAATTCAATGGTGTTCCTTGCGCGATGACAAGTTATCCATGGCCACCGAAGTAGTGGGCTAATATACAGCAGAACAGACTCTGGCGAAGCCACCATGTTCATCATTCACGGCGCCTACCATTTCTGGCCGAAGCGGGTTGCGTTCCGCGATGACTACTGCCTCATGTGCCAGGCACCGCGCCGATCCATTGCCCTCCGCACCTTCGATGTGGGGCACGTCTTCTGGATCCCAATTCTGCCCGTCGGCTTCTGGAAACACTGGAAGTGCACCGCGTGTGGCCGTGATCCCCACGTCAACCCGAGGACTCGCCGATCCTTCAAATGGGCGGGACTGATTGTCTTGATCGGCGCTTCGGTGATGCTGTGGGAAATTCCATCCGATGCTGATTTCGGAGCCGTCGGTTGGATCCTCCGAATCGCCGCACCGGCGGCGGCAATTCTGCTTCTCATGCACTTGCTCCGTGCGCCGAACGAACCATCCCTACGGGAGAGACTCGCGGCGATTCCTCCAGCCGCGGATATGCTCTGCCCGTTCTGCGCGACACCGCTGACCGCTGGTACCGGCCCCCGATGTTCCTGCCCAGGATGTAGCGCGGAAAGGTACTAGTCCCCCAACACAAATGTGGGGACAGCCGCCTTCGGCTATCCGTCGAGCGAAGCTCGACTGCCTTGTCCCTGTCAGCCTCGAGAATACGAGATCACCATGTACCAGCCTTTCTTTCCCAGACTCCACTCCTGCTTTACACTGTTTCCTTGGACAACGCCCGCTTGGACACTGCAGCCTCGAATCACGACATCCAGGCATCGATCGACTCGCTGCGCTCCGGCGACGTGCGCACCCTGGCGCGGGCCATTTCCACCGTCGAGAATCGCCGCCCAGGATGGTCCGATCTACTGAAGGCCTTGTTCCCCCACAGCGGCCGTGCTCGCATCATCGGTCTGACGGGTGCGCCCGGCGCTGGCAAGAGTACCCTGGTCGACCAGTTAGCGCGCCTCTATCGCAAGCAGAACCAGACCGTGGGAATCGTCGCCGTCGACCCCACGAGCCCATATACAGGTGGCGCGATTCTGGGCGACCGCATCCGCATGCAGGAACACTTCGCCGACCCGGGAATCTACATCCGCAGCATGGCCACGCGCGGATCGCTAGGCGGATTGGCGCGCACCACCGCCGACGTGACCACCGTGCTCGATGCCTCGGGCCGCGACATCATCCTGATCGAGACCGTCGGCGTCGGTCAGGATGAGGTCGACATCGTGCGCCTCGCAGATATCACCGTCGTGATTCTTGTCCCCGGCATGGGTGACGACGTGCAAACCATCAAGGCGGGCATCATGGAGATCGCCGACATCTTCGTGATCAACAAAAGCGACCGCGAGGGCGCTGAACGAGTGGAGCG
The DNA here is from genome assembly GCA_003166855.1 of Acidobacteriaceae bacterium. Lineage (GTDB taxonomy): Bacteria > Acidobacteriota > Terriglobia > Terriglobales > Acidobacteriaceae > Sulfotelmatobacter. The sequence goes on from PMUM01000093.1 coordinate 35,339, forward strand.
CGAGATTCGCGCCCTGCAATCTCTGGCCCTGCGTCACGACGAATGGACGCCCCCGATCGTGAAGACGGTTGCCAGCGATGGAACAGGAGTAGAAGACCTCGCCGCTGCGATCAACGACTACGTCGCGTATCTTCAGAAAGAAAATCTGGCGCTGAAGAAGAGTGTCCAGAACTGGCAGGAGCGCCTGGTCGAAATGCTCCGCGACGTGATGCTCGAGAAAGCGCGCGCCCAGTTCGGCGATGGCAACATGGCAAAGCTGGCAGCGGAAGTTGCCGAGCATAAGCGCGATCCGTACACGCTGGTAGAAGAAATCGCGGCGAAGGCAACGAACACGTAGCCCCGGACGCATTCGTCCGGGGCTCTTGAATTCGAATCGCAAGCGGACGAAGCGCGTCCGCCGCTACGTGAGCGGGGAATCAGTCCAATGTTTCAAATCGATCATCTCGGCATCGCAGTAAAGTCGCTGTCCTCGGCCAAGGCGATTTACGAAAAGCTGGGCCTCAGCGTCTCTCCAGAAGAGACGGTCGAGCAGGAACAGGTCCGCTTGGTCATGGTTCCGGTCGGCGAGAGCAGACTCGAACTGCTCGAGGCCACCTCAGAGAATTCAACCATCGCCAAGTTCATCGCGAAACGCGGCGAGGGCCTGCACCATGTGTGCCTCAAAGTGCCGGATCTGCCCGCCGCCGTTGACCGCCTGAGGAAAGATGGCGTCCGTCTCGTGTCAGAAGAAATCAAAGTTGGCGCGGGAGGGCATAGATATGTGTTCGTCCATCCGGCAAGCACCGGCGGCGTGCTGTTGGAATTAGTGCAGAGTTGAGAACTTAAATCAGAAATGCTTCTTCTCGTCACCGACACTTCCGGCAGGAACGGCACCGTTGGACTGGCGCGCGCGGGCGAGCCCGGCCCGCACGATGCCGAAGTCCTCGAAGTCGTGCCGCTGGCCGGGGGCATGTTCTCCGCCCAACTGGTCCCGCAGATCGCCACCCTCCTCCAAAACCACGGACTCAGCAAAACTAACATCGATGCCTTCGTCGTTGTTTCCGGCCCGGGATCGTTCACCGGCCTGCGTGTAGGACTCGCCGCCATTAAAGCTTTGGCCGAGATTCTGCAGAAACCCATCGTGCCGGTGTCTCTACTGGAGTTGGTGGCAACCGCCTGCCACGCCGAGGGCAAAGTTGTCGCCGCGCTGGACGGGGGCCGCCGCGAAGTCTTCTTCGGCGCGTACAAAGTTGCGGGTGAGTCGATCCAGGTTTTGCGTGAGGAACTGCTCTCGCAAGCGGACTTCGTAGCGGCTGCACGAGACTCGACTGTTCTAACTCCAGACGCACCGCTGGCCACCATCGCTCGAGACGCCGGCCTCACAGTAGTTACGGCCCAGCATCCAAATTCTGAAATGATCGCGCGCTTCGGATGGAAGAAACTCCAAGCCGGCGCAACGGTCTCTCCCGAGAAATTGGAGGCAAATTACATGCGCCGCTCCGATGCCGAGATGTTTGTGAAACAAAGCTCCTAGCTGCTAGCTTCTAGCAGTCGCCACCACATCGCGAGAAAACCCGTGCAGATCCGCCCCGCCACCGCCGCCGACATTCCCTCCATCATGCAGTTGGAGCGGCCGTCCGCCACCGCCGGCCACTGGACCGAAGAACAATATCACCAGGCGTTCCAACGCGACGGCGCCACCAGGCTTGTACTCGTCGGCGCGGAAGATTCAGCGACTTCCCCGGCAGGCTTCCTCGTAGCCCAACATCTCGCCCCCGAATGGGAACTGGAAACCATCGTCGTCGCTTCCACCTTTCGCCGAAAGGGCCTCGGGAAGCGCCTTCTAGACTCACTCCTTGACGCCGCTAAGAAAACAAACAGCACCGCAGTGTTTCTCGAAGTCCGCGAATCCAACGTTCCCGCCCGAACTCTCTACGAAAAAACGGGTTTCGAGCGCACTGGCCGCCGCAAGTCCTACTACACAAATCCCTCCGAAGACGCCGTCCTGTATCGCCTCACCCTCCCCTAACCCCTGTTTCTCACACTGAGACTGCACCACTTTTTTGGCATTGAACCGGGTTTTGCCCTGTGCTAGCCTCAGCTCATATATCCCGGTTGGAGGTCTGCTGGATGCTGACTTCGAGAGATGAACTCCTCACCACTCACGAGGAATTCCGCAAACTAGCTCAAGAGCACACACAGTATTCGAAACGCCTCGATTCACTCACCCAAAAACGTTATCTCAGCGAAGACGAGAAGTTGGAAGAAGTCCGTCTGAAAAAGCTGAAACTCCGCCTCAAAGATCAAATGGAATGCATTGAGCGCGAGTATCGGCAGCAGTACGGCGTCAACGTAGCGTAATCATTCTGGCCAATCTCCCGCGGCCTCGCCGCTAAGGGAGTTCTGCATCTTCCACAGGGCGCGATGAAGCGCCTTTTTTTATTTGCACTTAGAGGATCCTCTTCCCGAGGAAGTCGAAAGAATCTCAGCTGGTTGGTGAACTCACTTCCTCACAAGCCCGCCATCCACTCAGCATTTGCTCTCAAACAACCGGTGCGCCCCTATTGACCAGTGCCCGAGAGAGAAACGGGATTGGGTGAATAGGTGCTCGTCGACGTCGGCGTCATCTTGGCGGAACGACTTCCCGCTGCGCTCGGCGTAAACGTCACGTTAACGGTGCAACTGCTGTTTGCGGCCAGAAATTGCGGGCAGTTGTTGGTCTGCGCGAAGTCCGATTTGTTTGCCCCCACCAACTTCTCGCCTTGCAGCACGACAGTACTGGACGAGAGATTCGTCAGCGTTACCGGCAAGGGCGTGCTGGTTTGCCCAACCGTTACCGTTCCGAAATTGAGGGTGGATGGAGCGAGCGATATCGACGTCTCCTGCCCGCTCAGATCGACGGATTGCGGGCCGGGAGCCGTGCTGCTGATGTTTAGCAGGGCCGTCATCGGCTGCTGGTAGAACGATGCGGTGTTTGGAGAGAAAGTAATTTCAATCGTGCATGAGGCCTTCGGCGCCAGCCCTGCACTGCAGTTGTTGGTCTGCGAGAAGTCGCTCGCATAGAGCGGGCTGGTAATGCTGATGCTGTTAACGGTCACGCTCTTCGCGCCGTTGTTGGTGAGCTTCACTTCCCTCGGCGCGCTCGACGTATTCAGAGTCTGCGTGGGAAAGTTGAGTCCAAATGTAGACACCGCCAGCGTCGTCTGCACGTAGGTAGAAACGATTCCTCCTCCGGACGCAACCCCCACGTCGAGCAGTCCATCGTTATTGAAGTCGGCGACTGCAACGGCATCCGCTCCCATGGGCGCTAGATAGCTGACCGCTGGCGAGAACGTTCCGTCTCCTTTGCCGAACAAATACGAAATTGATCCGGGCGGCTGAACGGTCAGGCCGCCGCTCGTGTATCCGGAGACCGCGGCCAAATCGAGTACACCATCGCCATTGAAATCGCCCACCGTGACTGCGAACAGGCCCCGTGGTACGGAGTAGTCGGCTTCCGGTTGAAACGTGCCGTCCCCGTTGCCCAACAGCACCGCGACGCTGGGGGAAGCGGTATTGGCTGTGTTCACTGCGACGAGGTCGAGTTTGCCATCGTGGTTCACGTCGGCGGCCCACATCGCCCCTAAGGCAGAAGTGCTGGTAGAAACGATCGGCGCATTGAAGCCTCCACTGCCATTACCGAGCAAGACAGAGAACGTGCCGAAATCGGTGGAAACGACAATGTCAGCTATGCCATCTCCATTAAAATCGCCCACCGTGACGAAGAAGGGGTAGGCGAAGCCCGCGGGGTATTCAATTGCGCTCTGGAACGTACCGTCGCCATTGCCCAGGTACACATCGGCCGAGTTGTTCACGAAATCGGGTTCCACAAGATCCAGTTTGCCATCGCCGTTGAAGTCGCCGACGGCGATCACGTCAGCAAAGCGGGCGCTGCTCTGTGCTCCCAGCATGGTGAACGTCCCATCTCCTTTGCCCAGCGATACGCAAAACTCATCGCCATCCGCGTACGTGGTCACCAGATCCGGAATGCCGTCTCCGTTGAAGTCGCCCTGCACCATCGATTGAGGAGTATTCACCTGACAGCCCTGCATGGCCAGAGGCGTTCGGAACGTCCCGTCCCCGTTGCCCANNGAACCCGGCGGCGGCGATGTCCATTTTCCCGTCACGATTGTAGTCACCCACGGCGATCGAGTTCCATCCAGCAACATAATTCTGGTCGTTCTTGGCCAGAATGAATTTCGGATTCGGATTCGCCACCGGAAAATAAACTGAGTTCGAAGACCCTCCGCCGGGGCCGGGATTCGATACCGTGATTGCCGCCGTTGCCGCGGACGCAAGGTTCGTGGCCGGCACAATCGCCTGTAGTTCGCCCTTGTGAACGAAGGTCGTCGACAAGGCTGAACCATTCCAGTTGACGACTGATCCCGACAGGAAGTTGGATCCGCCGACAGTGAGAGTGACCGCTTTACTGCCCGGAAGGGCATGGTCGGGGGTCAAAGGCTGATCGATCGCCGGTGCGGGGTTGTTCTGCGCAAACAAACTCAGACTCAGCATCGAGATAGTGGCAAGCGTGAGCACGAAGCGATTCATTTCGCAGGACCTCCAGGAAAATACTCAGCCGCGAAAGGCGGATAGACAGGGGACCCAACGATGCTGGATCAACTGAGAAGATGTCAAGGAGTAGAAAGTCTCCCCCGTGACGGAGGCGAAGAAATCGAGCAACCAATTCAATCTCATCCACTGCGGATTGCCCAAATATCCTGAGCCCGCGCAGCCTGCTCTATAATTGAAAGCTCTCATGGTTCGTGACGGATATCTATACGCTTTGCCTCTTATCGCCGCCGCCGTCCTGCTCGGCTGGCTGACTCATCCCGCTTGGGCGATCATCCCCTGCCTGCTGGCATGTTTCTTTCTGTGGTTCTTTCGCGATCCCGAGCGCGCGATTCCCCAGGATGCGGATGCTGTAGTTTCTCCCGGAGACGGCGAGGTCACCGATGTTTCCACCGTGACCGTGGGCAGCGAGAAGCTCACGCGGTTCAGCATCTTCCTCAGCGTGTT
>PMUM01000459.1 GCA_003166855.1 Acidobacteriaceae bacterium
CATTGTTGTCGACCATCACGCCTACGGGCTTCCCGTCCTTTGTGACCACGCCATTCGATTCGACCTTCGATCCCGCCAGATCGGCAGCGGCTACCGGCTTTTCGTTCTGCTTGTAGACATCGCGCGTGACTTCGAACGCACCGTACTTGCGCATGTACTGCAGCGGCGTGAGGCCTTCTTTGCTGGCGGTCTCGGGCAGGCCGGGGACAGAGTTGTCGAAGATCCAGCCATAGTATTCGTCTACTGTGAGTTTCTGGCCCGGGCGGTAGGGTGATTCGAAGTATTGCCGGATGCCCATCGAACCATCGGGATCGATCGCCCACGAAAGGTTGATCCAGAACTCGTCTTCTTCCNNCACGGGCTGACGGAAGCCGATCCACTTGCCGGCATACGATTCCTGACTCATCAGATCGTGCCGCTCCGAGCTGAATCCCATGGGCAGAACGTAGTCGGCAAACCACGCGGTCTCGCTCCAGGTGGGCGTCAGCGCCGCGTGCAGCCCGACTTTCTGTTCGTCGCGCAACATCTCGATCCACGAGAAGCCGTCGGGATACGTCCACACCGGATTGAATACCCGCGTGAAGTACGCCTCGATGCGGCCACGACCTTCCTTGAGGAAGTGCGGCAGCAGGAATGACATTTCATGCGTGCACAGCGGCCATTCCTGTGGATACAGCAATTCATTCCAGCGCTTCTGCGGCGGGGGCACTTTGAATGTTTTGGGGACAAATTTGTTCCACGCATTCAGATTGTGTCCGCCTTCGGTTCCGACCGAGCCGGTCAGCACATGGAGGAGCATCAACGCTCGAGCGGGTTGCCATCCGCCCAGATTTCCGGACGCGCTTCCGCGCCACAGGTGCGACGCAAAACGGCTTCCCGCGGTTGCGATTTCGCGGGCGGTCTTGACGATGATCTCCGCCTTGACTCCGCTTTCCTTCTCGGCAAATTGCGGCGTGAATTGTGCGTAGTGCTTCTTCAGCGCCTCGATTAGCGCGTCAAAGCTTTGCCCCTGCGCTCTAAAGCCATCGACTTCCAGTTCCTCCCAGTTGGTCCAGTTCTTCACGAANNGCTTCGGTGCCGGGATAAGTCGGCATCCAGTAGTCCGCCATGCTCGCCGTGTTCGAGAGGCGAGGATCCATCACCGCCAGCTTCGCGCCAGCCATTTTTCCGTCGATGATGCGCTGGGCATGCGGGTTGAAATAATGTCCCGACTCCAGATGCGCCGAGAGCAGGAGAATGAAGCGTGCGTTCGCGTGATCGGGCGACGGCCGGTCGGCGTAGTGCCAGAGCAAATATCCGAGGCGCGCCGACGACGAGCAGACATTGGTATGCGAGTTGTGACCGTCGATGCCCCATGCCTGCAGCGTCCGCTCCATGATGAAGTCGTGACCCGGGCGGCCGACGTGGTACATCACGTCTTCGCCACGACCTTCTTGAATTGCTTTGCGAATGCGCGTGCCGAAAGTCTCCAGCACCTCGTCCCATGAAGTGCGCGCCCACTTCCCTGCGCCGCGCGCCCCGCTGCGCTTCATGGGATATAAGACGCGGTCTGGATCGTGAATCTGATTGATGGTCGCTGGACCCTTGGCGCAAAGGCGTCCACGGCTCGCGGGATGCATGGGATTGCCTTCGAACTTCGCGACTTGTCCAGTTTCCTTGTCGACGTAGGCCAGCAGGCCGCACGCCGATTCGCAATTGAAGCAGATCGTCGGCACCAGCGAATAGTGCTTCTCGACGCGGCGCGGCCAGGCTTGCGGGTCGAGTTCAACCCAGTCGTCCCACTTCTCCACCGGAGGACAGTACGCGAGATGGCTGCCGTCGCGTTTGAACTCGGTCATCGAGAGTTTCCTCCTATGGCAGCTGCGAGCGCAAGATGCGCTCGCGACAGCCGGCGAGACGCCGGCGGTACGTCAACTATTGGGCACGCTCTGCCCGGCCATGACAAAGCACCATTCGAAAATCAGCAACCCGGCCAAAGCCAGGACTCCCGCCAACGCCGTGTTATAGAAATCGAACGGAGCCACCCACAACAAAAACAGCGGAAGAACTCCACCCAGCCCGATCGTGCCTCCCCAGAACCAATTCTTGAACGGTCCGTGCGTGATCAACCTTGCCGCATAGGCGGAGTTGTCGGTGGCGTGCGGCATCAGGAATTCAGCCGCCACAATCAGCAAGTGCAACAACAGAGTGAATCCAAGGGCTTCCTTCGCGACCGCCACAAGTTGTGCCGAGCCTCCCAGAGCGGAAGGCAGCAACGGCAACACCGCAGCCCCGCACATCAATGTCTGCACGATCAAATGCACCGGCAGCAACGGAGTCTGCCACAGATCGCGGCCTTCACACTGTCCAAAGAGAAACGCGGTGTAGATGGCGGCAAGGAATCCGGCCAGAACGGTTGGCCACAACAACGCAGATGCGACCGCGGAGAATCCGACGACCGAAGCCAGCCAGAACAATCCACAGAGCGCGCTGTACGCGATCAGGATGAAAGCGCCTCGGGCGAGCCACGATTTGCTCTGCGGTGTGAACACGACCCGCAGGAAGCGCGCCTTGTGCTCTAGATCCCAAACCAGCAACACGGTCGTCAGCGACGTGAATAGCAGCGCGATGGTCGACAGCGCCACGTCGCGCATGCGGTCCGCACTCAGACGCCCGAGCAGCATCGCGATCGCTGTTATGGCGAGCGCGCCGGAACCGATGGCCTTCGTCCAGCAGTACGCCGGAACTTGCCAGCCCCATGGGCGCGCGTGCGATACGTCGTACGCCGTGAGCGCATTCTTCTGTAACAGCGGGCTGTCCGGTGGATAGAGTGCTCCGCCGCCGTGGAGGCTCTCGTTGCGTTGCGCCCACATGTAGATCGACTCGTGGCGCGCTGCCGTGGGCACGATCGCGCTCTCGTCTCCGTCGATGTAATAGAGCTTGGGTCGAGTGCCCTGCTCCGGTTTGCGCACGCGTACCGGCTCGCGCGCCAGCAGTTGCGCGATCTCTCCGTCGCAAGCATCGAGATCCCCGGCGATGATGGCGTGCTCGGGGCACACCACCACGCAGGAAGGTTCCAACCCGACTTCCGTGCGGTGCGCGCAGAAATGACACTTGGCGGCCGTGCCTCCGTCCGGATCGATGTAGATGGAATCGTACGGACAGGCTTGCATGCAGGCCTTGCAGCCGATGCAGCGCTCAGAACTGAAGTCGACGATGCCGTCTTTGCGCTGGTACATCGCCGTGACCGGGCAAATGGTCACGCACGGCGGATTCTCGCAGTGGTTGCAGCGGGTGACTTGAAAAACGCGCCGGGTGTTTGGAAATGTTCCCTTCTCGACGTACTTCACCCAGGTGCGGTTTACTGTGAGGGGAACATGGTTCTCGGTCTTGCACGCCACGGTGCAGGCATGGCAACCGATGCATTTGCGGTTGTCGATGATGAATCCGTATCTCATCCGGACTTTCTTTTCGAGACCCGCACCGGAATCCTTCGCCGCTTGGGTATTGTAGCTGACAGCCAGCCGGGAGGGAGTGACCGGCTTGAGGCATGGGGCAAGCATTTCGAGGGTGGATGAGATGCGAAATTGCCGGGTTGCGCTGAATCCTACGCTACAATGCAGAGTCTTTCCAAATCACAGCCAGTTGATCAGCTTCCGCGACATCCAGGTGACGACGAATCTATGACTGCTGAGACCGCAATCGGCACGCCGCTTGACGACAAGAAGATTTTTTATAACCGCTTTCTCCTCATTGTGGCGGGCCTCGGTGGGCTGCTCTATGGTGTGGATGTCGGCATCATCGCGGGCGCACTGCCTTACCTGGAGGCGACCTCGGGCTTGAACGCCGGTCAACTCTCCATCGTCGTTGCCGCGGTGCTGCTGGGCAGCGTGATCTCCACGTTGTTTGCCGGGCTGCTGGCGGACTGGATGGGCCGCAAATCGCTGATGGCGCTCAGTGGAGTGATGTTTGTGATCAGCATTCCGATGATTGCGCTGGCGCACGGATATGGGCCGTTGGTGTTTGGCCGACTGCTGCAGGGTGTGAGCGCTGGCTTAATCGGCGTCGTCGTTCCCCTGTATCTGGCAGAGTGTCTGACCGCAGCGAATCGGGGCAAAGGAACCGGCATCTTTCAGTGGCTGTTGACGCTGGGAATTGCGATTGCGGCGTTGGTCGGCTTCTTCTTCAGTCTCCGCCTCGCCCAAATTGTGAAGACCGGCGACTTGCAGGTAGCCTATAACTTCAAAGACTCGGCTTGGCGTGGCATTTTCTGGGTTTCATTGCCTCCGGGGATTCTGTTCGTGATTGGCAGCCTGATGCTGGCGGAGTCTCCTCGATGGCTATTCCGCCGGCGCAATAAAGATGCTGCGTATGCTTCGCTTCTGCGTTCTCGCACGACCCAGCAAGCCGATCTGGAACTCAAGGAAATGCAGGAAGTGGCCGTAACAGAAAAGGCGAAATCTGCTGCCGGCACAAAGGGTACGGACTCTTTATTGCGGCGCAAATACGTGATTCCGTTCGTGCTGGCCTGCATCATCCTCGCCTGCAATCAGGCCACTGGTATCAACTCGATCATCGCTTACAACGCCAACATTTTGTTGCAGAGCGGACTCTCGGATTTCTACGCCCACTTGGGCTACGTCATATTTACGTGCGTAAACTTCACTGTAACCGCCATCGGCGTTGCGCTGGTGGACCGCAAAGGCCGCAAGTTCCTACTTGGGATTGGCACGGCAGGAATCATTGTTTCGCTCATCTGCACGGCGGCTATCTTCCTTCGCACCGAAAAGCAGCGCGTAGATGCGAAAGGTTCCGTCCAAGCCATGGTCACTACTGACCAGAAGCTGACTCTGCACTACGACGCCGAATCGGCGAATCGGCTGAGCAGCGACAATCGCGTGTCGGGACGGGCAACATCGCTCGTCGTGATCTATTCATGCGGGGACTTCCGGGCGGCGAGTGCGGCGGTGCGCTCCGACGATCTGGCGGCGAAGCCAATCGAAATCACGCGTGATGGCTGCGTGCCCGCGAATAAAGTGGTGGCGTTTTTCTCGAGCCCGTTTGGCAATCTTGATGCCGCGCGCGCGGCGCCCTTGAAGATCGAGAACGCCCTTATTACTCCTGTCCCGTCAGCGACTAACGGCTGGATGGTCGCGATCACGCTGTTTGTCTTCATGGCATTCTTCGCGATTGGTCCTGGGGTTTGCGTCTGGCTGGCGCTTTCGGAATTGATGCCGACCCGAATTCGCTCCAACGGAATGAGCATCGCGCTCTTACTGAACCAGGCGGTATCCACGGCCATTGCGGCGGTATTCTTACCAACGGTCGGCAAGTATGGATACTCCACCATGTTCTTCGGGTTCGCCGCATGTACAGTGATCTACTTTGTTACGGCGACATGGTTCTTGCCGGAGACGAAGGGCAAGACGCTAGAGGAGATTGAAGCGCACTTCGAGGGCGCGGCTGTCGCTAAATAGCGACTGCCTCGCCGTAAAACCGTCCAGAGTCTAATCGCGGCGCGATGCGAGGGCGAGTCGCCCTCGCGACAGCCGGCAGGATGCCGGCGCTACTTTGCTTGTTTGCCCGTTACACGGAAAATGATTTAGTCTCAGCCCAAGTTCCCATGACTCCTACTAAACAGAAGAAAACAGCTAGCAACCAGAAACATTCCCACGCCATGCGGCGGGAAATCTATGAGCAGCCTGCCGCGATCGCCAAGACCGTGGCGAAGCACCTCAAGGATGACATCATCTTTCCGGGGGAACTGGACGCCATTGAAAGCGCGCTGCTGACCTTCGAGAAGCTGATCATCGCCGCCAGTGGATCGAGCCGGCATGCTGGCCTGGCGGGCGAAATCATGATTGAAGACCTCTCGGGCGTGGCCGTCGACGTGGAATACGCCAGTGAATATTGCTACCGATCCACACACGCTGCCGTGGATCCGATCGTGATGGTCATTACACAGTCCGGGGAGACCGCGGATACGATCGCGGCGCAACGAGAGGCCTTGACGCGCGGCGTGAAGACGATTGCGATCTCCAATGTTCCCGATACGACGATTGTGCGGGAAGCTGGTGCGGCTCTGATCTCAGGGGCTGGGCCCGAACTGTCGATCCCTGCGACCAAGAGTTTCACCACGCAACTTACGATTCTCTATCTGATGGCGCTGTTTCTGGCGCGCAAGCGCGGGCGCATGACCTCGGAAGTGGCACGCTCGTATCTGCAGCGGTTGATGCGGCTTCCCGAGGCGATCGAAAAGAATCTTGCGACCTGGGACTCGCTGGCCGAAAAGTTCGGCGCGGTGCACTGCAAGGCGGAGAAGTTTCTCTATCTCGGCCGGGGAGTACATTACGCCATCGCCCGCGAAGGCGCGCTCAAGCTGAAGGAAATCTCCTACGCGCATGCCGAAGGATATCCGGCAGGCGAACTCAAGCACGGGCCCAACGCGCTGGTGGATGAGAAGTTACCGGTCGTCGTGCTGGCCACCTGCGACCACCGAGATCCGGATTCAGTGTTGCGCTATCGCCGGACGATTGAGGTTATGAAGGAAGTGCGATCACGGCGCGGGCCACTGGTCACGGTTGCGACCGAAGGCGACGCGGAAGTCGCTGCCATTGCAGACCACGTATTCTACGTTCCCCCCGGGCCCGAGCTGTTGCTGCCCATTATGGAAGTGATCCCGCTACAGTTGTTTGCGTACCACATTGCAGTCAACAAAGGATACGACGTCGACCATCCGCGGAACCTGGTAAAAGCAGTCGTGACCGAATAGCGCGACGCCGCCGAGGGGACTTAAGGCTTCGTTGGGCTCGCGGGGTCGTCGTTCTGGCAAAAGAGCCCAAAGCAAAGAGCTGCGCCGACACCCGCAACGCCAGCACCGATGGCCCAGGGTGAATTCATGATGGCTCCTTTGCCGGCAATGGCGCCGGGAGTTTTGAGGTAGGCGGCTCCACACTTTTCTTCCCGTGATTTTTGTTCACCTTCGCGAACGATGATGCGGTCGGAGTGTCCCGATTGCTTCGCGTCCTTGGGATTCTTGGAGCGGGCATCGATGTAGACGTCACTTTTGAGTGCGGATACCGTCACCTTCCCATCGAGGTCGACGACATCGTAATGAGTCCAATCCGTATTGTTCACGGGCGTGACCGTCAAGCAGCCTACTTTGACCTGCATTCCACGAGAGGTGTTTACGGACAAACTGCCATGTTCGAGCCGCAGTTCGTTGCCCTCGAACTGCACCATGGTTTCGGAATTGAGGTCTGCCGTCGATCCACTGGCCTCAATACGGGCGACAGCATCTTTTTGCGTTTCGATGTAGTCGCCGGAAAACAGAGCGGTGGAGGCGGGAGCGGGATATCTGTTGACCTGCACGCCGATGCCGTTGCTGCGCAACATGGCGGCAGCGGTGTCCTGCGTCAGCAGAGACACGGGCAGAATTACGATCATGGGTAGACACACGAAATTTCGCCATTTGACCAAAAACATGCCCCGCGATTGTCCGCACGAACAGCTACCACCAGCTTAGACTGCGGGTTTTGGGGCGGCTATTGCCTCTCGTGGTGCCTCGCCGGGAATTGGCACGAGATGTGATTTCGAGACTTAGGCGCGGGCGAAGTCGATGAATCCCTTTTGCACATCGGTGCGGATGAGCTTGGCACGAAGCTTGTCGCCCACATCGAGTCCCTGCTGGCCTTGAGCGAGAAGGCCCTCGATGTGAGGCTGCAGAACACGAACGAAGGTCCCGTGATCGGTAACACCGGTAACGATGGCGTCGAAGACTTCGCCGATGCGGTTCTGCATGGCGACGGCCGCGAGACGTTTGGACATTTCGCGTTCGACTTTCTTGGCGGCGTCTTCTTTCTGCGTGCAGTTGGCGGCAATGGCCGTTAGTTCGTCGTCGGAGTACGGGTTCTTCTGGCTGGCTAGCAGCGCCTTGATCAGGCGTTGCGTGACGACGTCAGCGAACCGGCGATTGGGAGCGGTGGAGTGCGTGTAGTCCTGCACGGCCAGACCGAAGTGTCCCGGAGCAGGCTCGCCCGCGCGCTCCAGAACGTACTCTCCGGGACCGATGAGTTTGATCACGGCCAACGACACATCCGCGAAGTGATCGGGATCGGCAGCCTTGCGGCGCAGCAGGAAATCGTTGAGCGCCTTGGAATCCGGCTGCGCGGGAAGCTTCTCGTTCTTGGTTGCGGCCAGTTGGACGATGCGGTCCCAGCGCTCGGGAGTGCGCACGATGCGGCGCAGGGATGAAACTTTCTCAAGGAAGCGCGCGACCACGCCGTTGGCGGCGATCATAAAATCTTCGATCAGCTCTGTGGCGCGGTTCTTCTGCTGCTTCACGACGTCGACGACTTGATCGTTGAGCACCAGGGCATGGACTTCGTCCGTCTGTAGGTTGAGAGCGCCGTGCTGAAAGCGCTGGTCTTTCAACTTCTGCGCGACCTCATCCTGCAGTTTCAGCTGTGCCTGCAGATCGGCAGACGCTGCGACCTTCGGCGGAGCGGGCGACTTCCCTTCCAGCCACGCGCCAACCGAGTTGTACTGGAGTTGAGCCTTATTGTGAACCACGGCGCGATAGACGCTGGGCGAGTTAATGTTCCCGCTCGGATCGACCACGAATTCGATTACGACGCTGAGGCAATCCTGGTTTTCGAGCAGCGAAGTTTTGCCGGTCGACAGCTCTTCAGGGAGCATGGGAAAGTTGTGAACTCCGGCGTACACCGTGGTGGTTTCTTTAGCGGCGTGCCGATCGATCGGGGTTTGCTTGGGGACGAAGGCATCGACGTCTGCAATGCCGATCATGACCTTCACGTCGCCATTCGAGGCGCGCTCGGCGACTTCGATCTGGTCGAGGTCGCGCGAGGTGTCGTTGTCGATGGAGGACCAGAGCAGGCTGCGCAGATCGCGGATATCGGCTGTAGGGGCGATTTGCGGCGGGTGAGACTTCAGGTCGGCAAGCTGCTGCGGAACCTGGGGAGGGAAATCGGGTTCGAAACCGTAGCGCTGCATGACTTCTTTGGCGGTAGCTTGCAGGTCGAGCTGCGAAGGATTGGCGGCTGGCATGAACTCCCCGAGCGGAATGAGATGGATTCAGGCTATCAGGGTAATGATACAGGGAGAAGGAGTTACGCTTGCTGGTGCGCACGTAAATCCCCACTTCTCGCAAAGAACGCGAGAAATGGGGCACCCGGCACCCGGCTAGATCCTTCCCTTCGCCTGAAANNGGCTCCGGTCAGGATGACGCCCCTGGGGAGGAGAGGCGTTAACTGCAGGCTAGCCCTGGTGCAGGCGTTGAACGTCAGCGTTGGTGTAGACGCGCGGGGCGTGGGGCTTGTGCGTCTTCCAGAACGAGGCGGTGTCGCCGACGGGGACTCCGTATCCGCGTTCACGAAGAGATTGCGCGTCGGTTATGCCTATTACACCGACGTCGGTGATGCTCGCCGGCAACTCGNNCGCGCGGCGGTTCGGCCGACGTAATCTCGACGATGCTAACCGGTTGGTAGCCGTAATAGACTGGGAATAGATCGGCCTCGTGCCGAAGATCAGAATTCGCAACGTAGGACTGATTTTCGACGGCCGGCCCGATTTCGGGCAGAGGTGGGATGCCAGGAAGAGGCGCGTCCAGAGAAAGCGACGGCGTCGCAATGGAACGGGCAAATAATGGCGAACCCGAGGTGACCAGATACTGCGGGCCCACGGAAAAGTTTGTGTCCTGTGCGGCGCTGATTCCAACCAGGACAACCAATAAACAGAACAAGCTAGCGAGACGCATGCGGGCCTCCGGAGCTTCGCTCGTTTTTCAGCCCTGATTATGAACCGAAGGCGAGCCAAATACCAGAGTGATTTTGCTCCAGATCCGGCTTCTGGCAAGGGTTCTAGCCGGCCGCCCCCAGGGCAGCCGCACGCCGTTCGCGGCGGTTGTCTCGGATCACATAGATCATATAGATGACGACGGCCAAGTTGCCGATCAGCACAGCGCTGCGCAGCCAGGTGATACCCCGCATGAGTTCGCGGATCTCAACGGGCAGCAGCAGGGCGCCGGAAACCAGAGCTACCCACTCGGCCCAGGTGCGGGCCTTCCACAAGCCGTAGGCTTCGGTGAAGCGCAATGCGGCATAGGCAAAGGCGATGCGGGCCGCCGCCCATAGGCGGGCGTCGGTGACGTTATCGGCCAAGTCGAGAAAGAGTTGGGCGGAGCGACGGTCGGTGTTGATGTGCAATATGGCGAGCAGACTTTCTGCGTAGAGCCAGGCATCTTTGTGCACGAGGGCTAGGGCGCACAATCCCATCAGCACTACGAAGGTACCCTTAGAGAATTCGAACATGGCTACAGCCTGGAGCACGCGCCGTTGGCGGCGGTGGTGATCTGGCTTGGTTCCGGGCTGGCGCATGTATGCGGGCAGGGACTCAAAGCAGGGTACCACGAGGAGGAACGCACATACAGGACTTCCCTGCCCTTTACGGTTGAGAGTGCTGATTCTTACCTCGGTAACTGGAGATGACGCCAGAAGGATGTAACGATCGGAGCGGGGAGATGAAACATGCGAAGATTCGTCCTGTGTCTGATTGTCGCGATGCTGTGGGCCGGGAGTTCGTGGGCTGGAACGACTGCGGGCGCTCCGCAGGCGGCGTCGCAGACTGCGCGCCAGGCGTTGCTGGAAATGTTTTTCAGCAAGACGCCGGGAACCCTCATCAAGCATCTGCCCATGGCGACGCGTACGGCGCTGGAGAAGTCAGGCGCGCTGGCGTCGCTCCAACAGTATGCGACGATGGCAAGCCAACTGCAGACACAAGGGAAAAACATACAGACGTTTGAAACCGGGTCGGTGCTGCTGAGTGGCGAGAATCCACAGACGGGCGAAAAGGCCGAAATCACGGTGGAGAATGACACGCTGCGCGGCGATCAGGACGACATCGAGGTGTCGTTTCAGATATACAAAAACGGGGCGGCACAGAAGGGTCCGTTCATGCCACAGATCACCTTCTCAATGAAGCAGGAGGGACAGGTATGGACACTGAATGAGATCTCCGTGACGCTGCACCTGCCATTGGCTGACCCGGATTTCCTGAAGGCCATCACAGAGAAAATGACGCCGCAGGCAGGGACGGCCAGAGCGACGGGCACGTTCGTTCCGCGGTCGGAGGTTTCGGTGCAGGCTGGGGGCAGCGACGCGATGGTGATCGCCGCCATGCGAACCATTCTTACTGCCGAGATCACGTATGCCACCAGTTATCCGACGGTCGGGTTCAGTTGCACGTTGTCCGATCTCGACGGTTTCGGGAGCGGCACACCGAATGAACATCAGGCCATGCTGATCAACAGCGGGCTGGCCAGCGGGAAGAGATACGGCTTTGTGTTTGCGCTCTCGGGATGCGGCGGAACGCCCGCCACCAGTTTTCATCTGACCGCAGCGCCCAATGGAAACAGCTATGGGCGCAAGGCGTTTTGTGCGGATCAGTCTGGCGTGATTCGGTCGTCGAGCGATGGGAATCCGGCGACGTGTATGGCTAGCGGGACGCCGGTGCAGTAGGAAGGAACGTACCTCGGGGGCTAAAGAGTGTGCGTGAGAACTGGTGTCGTCCCTTCGGGACTCGTTCTCTCTTCCCACCCTACCCGGCACTT